>JAHZKU010000298.1 GCA_022600255.1 Actinomycetes bacterium
CCGTTACCCCGGCTTGAGATATGCGAGGGCACGTTTGTGATGTTGGTTTTCGTCCGGCCAACCTCCGGCGTGACAGCTCAGTGGCCCCCGATGGGCACTTGGTCCGCCGTGGGATGTGTCTGAGGGGAGAGTCTGCGTGTCAGGCGGCGACCGAGGCGGTGGGTGGGAACCTCGACTACAACGTGTATCACCCAGGCCACCGCGGTAGCGGTGGCAAAGCCGGCCATCGTGGCTAGGATCGGCGCCCAGCCGATGTGGATGAGCACCAGGATCACCGAGACACTCACCGCCAAGTGAGAGACATACAAGGAGTAGCTGATGTTGGCGAAGAAGCCGCCGACCGGCCCCCAGTTGAGTTTGGGACTCCAAGACCAAACAGCGACGAAGACCGGGATCATGGCCCAATAGGTGAGCCGGTACTCAGTGGAAACGCCAACTCCCAGTATCCCGGCACCCGGTTGCAGCATCGTGAAGTATGTGATGGCTGCCAAGACGGCGACGGCCGCGGTTAGCAGCCCGCGACTGTCTTGACCCTTCTTGTGCCTAGATAACAAGGCACCAATCATGATGATTGGCAGATAGACGGCCGTGAGTCGAATCAGCGAGAGGACGCCTGCGGTAGGCCCCCCTGAGAGAGATTGCAGCAAGTTGTTGCAGATCACGACGGTTGGCGCGCAGGCTAGACCAACCAAGACCGGGGCCCACCAGAACGCAACAAGTGCTCGAAAAGCGATGAGTGTGACGACATAGAAGCCCAGTTCGATGATCAGGGTCCATTCGACGTTGGGCACGACCGCTACGCCAGAGATTTCTCCAAGCCCAGGAATCATGCCAGCGAAGAGACCAGGGATGGTGGGTGCCGTGGTTTCTGTGAAATGGCTGTTGAGCAGCACCACGGTCCAAACTACGCAGTAGCCAACTGCGTAGGTGGGCAGGATGCGTAGGCCACGACCGACGACGAAACCAAGTCGAGATTGACGCTCCAGCGAACGTGGAATCACCAGCCCGCTGATCAAGAAAAACAGACAGACTCCGAGCGCCCCCCAATCCACCAGCAAGAACGGTTCGGCCCAGGCCGGAGTTGGGCCCAGCACTGCATACTCCGGAGAGAGTCTTACCGCTCCGGCCACGATTTCGGGGGCGGACCAGACGGCGACGATCATGTGTGCGCCCAAAGCAACACTGACGGCCGCGAAACCGCGCAGTGTGTTCGCCCAGGTAATCCTGGGTGGTTGCATATTGGACCCCTTCGCCTTTGAGTTGGTTCCGGAAGCCCGTTTGACCCACACGGAGGCTCGAGGTGACACCCGCCGACTGCGCAAAATCTAGCATGCGGGGAAAGGCCGCGCGGGAGGCAAGTCAGGTCGGCGGCTGTTGCGTATTGGCTGGACCGCCGCGTCTCCTACTACCCTGAAGGTATGACACGTGCTGTGAAGCCACTGGCTCAGGATTTCCCGCCACGCGCGCGATCGCAGTGGCACCAACTCGCGGCCAAGGCCCTGAGTCGGTCCGGAGATGTGTCGCCGGATGAGGCGGAAGCCCGGTTGGCGACCCCTACTGACGACGGATACACGCTGCGGTCGCTTTACACTTCTGGCGATACCCAAGGGTTGCCCGACCCACCTGCTCCCGGGCGCGGTGACTACCGGCGAGGGGGCCAACTGGCGACACAGAAGCAGGGTTGGCACATTCAGCAGCGGGTTTGGGGAACAGCTGCTGAAATCCAGACGGCGCTGCGGGCCGTGGGCGATGACCGTCCCCAAGCGATTTGGCTGACCCTCCTTCCGGGGGTTTTCAACCTGGCAGATTTGCCTGACTTGCTTGCCGAGGTTGACCTGGCGACCACGCGAGTCACCTTGGAGGCGTTCGCACACAGTGTCGCGGCCGGCACCGTGCTAGCGAATGCGCTGGAAGAGCGACCGGAAAACGCGGGAGCCTGCTTGGGTCTAGACCCCCTCGGTGCGTTGGCTGGGCAGGGGCGAACCGGAGATCTAGATGCCGCGGTTGCATTGGCCCTGCGCGCTGACCGGATGGGAATTCAGGCTTTCGCGATCGATGGGTCGATCTACCACGACGCAGGTGCGTCGTTCGGTGAGGAAGTTGGGGCCACCGCGGCCGCGGGGATTGAGACGCTGCGCTGGTTGCTCGAGGCCGGGCTGAGCGCGACGGCGGCGGCTGACCTGATTGAGTTTCGATTTGCCGTGACTGACGATCAGTTTGCCTCTATCGCCAAGCTGCGGGCGGCCCGACTGGTTTGGAGTCGGGTGTTGGATGTGGTTGGCGCCGATCCGGATCGCGGCCAGCGGCAGCAGGCGGTCACGTCGTGGGCGATGCTCTCCCAGCGTGACCCTTGGGTGAACCTGATTCGCAACACCGTCGCCGCCTTTGCTGGGGGTGTCGGAGGCGCGGACTCGGTCACCGTCCTGCCGCACACGACGGCTCTGGAACTGCCCGGTGAGTTGGCGCAACGGATGGCGATCAATACCCAGCACCTCCTTCTGGAGGAATCCCATGTGGGGGTCGTGGACGATCCGTTCGGGGGCTCCTGGTACGCCGAAACCCGCACTCGAAATCTCGCGGATGCTGCATGGGAGTGGCTGCAAGAGATCGAAGGGTCCGGGGGCCTGCGTCGGTGCCTTGACTCTGGCCTAGTGAATGAGCGGATTTCGCGGACTTGGCAGATACGAGAAGGTCGGATCGCCACTCGGAAGTCACCGCTGACCGGGGTGAGTGAGTTTCCCGATAGTCAGCGTGCGCAAGACGTATCCGGCGCGGGCTTTCACCGGCCCGGTGGCGGTCTGCCGCAGCGGCGTCGCCCAGCAGCGTTCGAGGAACTGCGCGATCGCAGCGATCGTGCCGCGGCGACGGGTCAGCCGGTACGGGTTTTCCTAATCAAACTGGGAACGA
>JAHZKU010000299.1 GCA_022600255.1 Actinomycetes bacterium
CGATACTTCTTCGCCCGCAAGACCATGTTTGTGAAGTACGCGTGTGGCTTCATTGTGCTCCCTGGTGGGTTCGGCACCTTGGACGAACTCTTCGAGGCACTCACGCTGGTCCAAACCCAGAAGGTCACAACGTTTCCTGTCGTCCTGGTGGGCAGTGAGTACTGGGCGGGTCTGATCGACTGGATCGGCACTGCACTCGAAGAGGAAGGCATGATCAGCCCGGGCGATCTCGACCTCATCGACGTCACCGATTCCCCGGAGGAGGCAGTTCAGATCATCAAGAACGCCGAATCCACCCGGCTGGCCCTGACCGCGGCCAATACCGCCTCCGGAGCACGAACGCCTGCATCCCAGCAGCCGGATCATTCTCCGCCGCCAAACGCGCCAGCCAAGCGGCGCAGCCAAATCGAGGTCGATATCGCTCGCCGCGCTCAAGAGGGTCGAGACGGCAGTTGAGCGTGCGCGCCCTCGCAACGGGGACCCGTCAACCCGTCAACCCGTCAACCCGTCAACCCGTCAACCCGTCAACCATTGCATCATGATTCGTTCACACGCGACGAGATCGGAGATCGGCACGTGCTCGTTTGGCGCATGAGCCAGTGTTGGATCCCCAGGACCAAAGTTCACCGCCGGAACCCCAATCTCACTAAATCGGGCGACATCGGTCCAACCAAGTTTCGGCTGTGGGGTCGCGCCGACTGCGGCCACGAAGTCCGCTGCTGCAGGGCGCTGCAACCCTGGCAACGCACCGGGGGCCTCATCGACGAAGGCGACCTGATAGCCGGAGAAGACCTCCACGACGTGCTGCTTGGCCTGCGAAACTGAAAGATTCGGGGCGAAGCGGTAGTTGACCACCACTTCACAGAAGTCAGGAATGACGTTTCCGGCAATCCCCCCGGAGATTCCGACGGCGTTCAGGCCTTCCCGGTATTCCAAGCCGTCAATCTGGACCCGCTGCGGCTGATAGTCCAGCAGTCGCTGCAGCACATCGATCGCATCATGAACAGCGTTGCGTCCCATCCAACTCCGCGCACTGTGGGCACGCCGCCCAGGCACGGCAACCACTGCACGCAACGTACCTTGGCAGCCAGCCTCCACCACCGCATTGGACGGTTCCATCAGCACCGCGAAATCGGCCGCTAGCAACTCCGGCGTGTCGCGCGCCAACCGCGCCAACCCATTCCTCTCAGCTTCGACCTCTTCGCACTCGTAGTAGACGAAAGTCACATCCCTATTGGGTTCCACCAACTGCCGGGCCAACTTCAATGAGACCGCGACACCACCCTTCATGTCACAGCTACCCAGCCCGGATATCACTCCCTCGCTGAGCGTGTGTGGCAGGTTCCCGGCGCTGGGCACGGTGTCCAAGTGGCCGCCGATAAGCACCCGCTCGCGGCGACCCAACTGGGTCTGGGCTACGACATTGTTGCCAACGCGAGTCACCGTAAGGCCGCTGATCTGGCGGACGGCAGCTTCTACCATGTCTGCCAGCGGCCCTTCTGAACCGGACTCGGAGGGCACGTCCACCAGGCTCGCGGTCAGTTGCACGATGTCTTGGGAGAGGTCGACGAAATCAGTTTGTTCCACCTCGATACGGTATAACGATGAACACTGCATCTGCCGCCGCTATCCAACCTGCTTCGGGAATCGGCCTCGCCACCGTTTGTGATGGCCACATTCTTGACGTTTGGTACCCCAACCCAACCCTCGGCGAAACAGCGGCTGATGTTCCGGACATCTCCACCGGGATTCACACCGACTCGCTGCGTCAGGTCTCGATTCAGACCATCACCACACGGATCGCCGACCTGAAGGCCGCGCCGGTGGACACCGCAGATGTGTATCTGCGACTGCACTTGCTGAGTCACCGACTGGTCCAGCCGCATTCGATCAACCTCGACGGCATCTTCGGGCTACTTCCAAATGTCGCGTGGACCAGCAAGGGTCCTGTTGCCTTGGAGCGTCTGGACCGGGCCCGCCTGGCTGCCCGCGCACACGGTGAGATTCTGACTGTTCTGTCGCTGGACAAGTTTCCTCGGATGGTTGACTACGTAACCCCGACGGGTGTTCGGATCGGCGATGCGGATCGCGTGCGACTCGGGGCGCACTTGGCCGCCGGGACTACCGTGATGCACGAAGGATTCGTGAACTTCAACGCGGGAACCTTGGGGACATCCATGGTCGAAGGTCGAATTTCCGCAGGCGTTGTCGTGGGCGACGGCTCGGACATTGGCGGCGGCGCGTCGATCATGGGCACGCTATCTGGCGGTGGCAAGGAAGTGATTTCAATCGGTCGTGGCTGCCTCATCGGGGCCAACGCCGGTTGCGGTATCTCCCTAGGCGACAACTGCATCATTGAAGCAGGTTGCTACGTTACGGGCGGCGCCAAAGTCGAGCTCCCCGATGGCGAAATCGTCCGGGCCCGCGACCTCTCCGGCGCATCAGACCTGCTGTTCATTCGGAACTCGGTCACCGGAGCGATCCAAGTGAAGTCCCGCACCGGAAACTGGGGCGGCCTCAACGAAGCGTTGCACCAGAACTGACGCACTGGGACGTGCGGGATGTTCAGTCTTCGTCCTCGTCAATGCCGGTCGAACCCACCGCACCTAATCCCTCCCCTTCACCAACTTGGGCGACTCGGCTGAATGCACGGTCGGTCCAGGCTGCGCTTGCTGTGACGGCGTCGCGTGCCTCCTGTAGGTCAGCGGCCACCGCTAACAACATGGCATTCGCATCGTCGTGGCCCGTGGTGCGGAAGAACCTGTCGTCGTCTCCGGCGGCATCTTCCACCTGCTCAGCAATGTGCTCGGTCGCCTCGCTTAAGCTAGCCAAGAGAACCCGAAGGACACCTAAGCTCTGGTACCAGTCGGCGACATCAGTGGGGGGTACGTCGGACAAGGCCGTGCGCACATCTTCTGCCGCCGCATTCAGCCGCAACGCATATTCACTCATAGTTGCCAGCATCCTCCTGTTCGCCCGGGTAGGCGAGTTGCGGCCTGACCGTTAGCGCCCCAAGCGGAAAAAGCGTCGGGCCAGCCAACACCTGGCTTACGGGATTGCGTCGAACGTTTGCTTGCGCGCCTGGTACTTGCGGGTCATGACGGGTTTGGCGACGAGGCGTACGAACCAAGGCAGGGTGTCCCAAGCTGCCGTCTGATCGTCCTGCGTGGCGCCATCACAAATCCACGGAAATACCAGTGCCGCGTCCGGGCCAGACCGGGTGTATTTGTGAAACTCATCCAGGTCAGCCGCCCTGATGTGCCGTTGCAGCACCTTGGTGGCGTCACGCTCTTCGTGCTGGCAGTGCCCAACCAAGATTGTGGTTAGTTCCACCAGGTTGGAGCGCATCTGCGCCAAGTCGACCGACCGACCAGCACCCAAGTCAGCGAACTGCACATCAAGCTTGTGGAGTTGCCCCGACAGCGCCGCGTGTTCGGCTTCCATGGCAGTCAGCACGACCTGCTCCTCCGGACGTGACGATCGTTCCTGCGCCAGCGGCCACAAGTACTTGTCTTCACCCATGTGATGGTGCTCGAGTTGCTCCGAGAAGAAATTCCACCGCTGCACCAAACCGGTCGCATCGAGTTCGGGATCATCGGCAAGCGCCACAACTCCAGCAGTGATGCGGACCAACTCCCGCTTGAACGCTCCGTGCAGGAGTTGGTTCATCTTGAAATCAAGAGGTTTGTCGCCCACAGTCACCGCCCCAGAATGGGCTGATAGTTGCGCTCGGTGGCTCCCACGTACAACTGCCTCGGACGCCCAATCTTCGTTTCGGGATCGTCGATCATCTCGCGCCACTGCGCAATCCAGCCCGGCAACCGACCGAGCGCGAACAAGACGGTGAACATGCGCGGGGGGAAGCCCAAAGCTTTATAGATCAGGCCGGTGTAGAAGTCGACGTTGGGGTACAGGCTGCGTGACACGAAGAAATCGTCTGCCAGCGCCACCTCTTCCAGTCGCAGTGCAATGTCTAGCAGCGGATCGCGAATCTGCAGCAACTCGAAGATCTCGTGCGCCTTTTCTTTAACGATCGCGGCGCGCGGATCGTAGTTCTTGTAGACCCGATGGCCAAAGCCCATGAGCTTAACGCCGTGATCACGGTTCTTGACCTGACGAATGAAGGTGTTCACCCCGCCCCCGGACGCGTGGATTCCCTCCAGCATTTCCAACACGGCTTGGTTGGCACCGCCGTGCAGTGGTCCGAACAAGGCGTTGATGCCAGCGGAGATAGAGGCGAACATGTTCGCATGCGACGAGCCCACTAGGCGTACGGTTGACGTCGAACAGTTCTGCTCATGATCGGCATGCAGGATCAGCAGCATGTCCAGGGCCTTGGCGATCGCCGGATCGACCTCGTAGTCTTCCGCCGGGACCCCGAATGACATCCGCAGATAGTTCTCGACGTAGGGGTAGGCATTGTTCGGATACAGGAACGGTTGGCCCACGGACTTCTTGTAAGCGTAAGCGGCAATGGTGGGGACCTTGGCCAGCAAACGGATTGTGGAAATCTCCACCTGCTCAGGGTCGAGCGGGTCAAGGGAGTCTTCATAGAACGTTGACAGGGCACTGACGGCACTGGACAAGACCGGCATAGGGTGAGCGTCTCGGGGGAAACCGTCGAAGAGTCGGCGCAGATCTTCGTGCAGCATCGTGTGTCGCCCGATCCGTCCGGTGAAATCGGCCAACTCGGACTCGGTGGGCAACTCCCCGTAGATCAACAGATAAGCCACCTCTAGGTAGGTGGATTGCTGAGCCAGCTGTTCAATCGGATACCCGCGATAACGCAAGATGCCGGCGTCGCCATCGATATAGGTAATCGCGGAACGACACGATGATGTGTTCACGAATCCGGTGTCCAACGACGTCATACCGGTGGTCTTCAGCAGACTGCCAGTTTCAACCGCAGAGGCCCCCTCGGTTGCGAGAGCTACTGGCATATCCAGCGTCCCTCCGGGGTATTCCAGGGATACTTCATCGCTCACAGCGATACCTCCACAGGGTTTTAGACTCTTCACCCAACACGTTCCACGTTACCGGCTGACCCAGTTGGCTGCGTCTTGGCGGTCGAGTTACGACGAATCCGATACACCCGCGGCGCGGTTAACCGGGCCGGCCGCGACGATGCGCTGCACCGCGGTCGCCTGCTCCGCCGGCGAGCCCGTAAGAGAGATTCGGACGTGCTCATGACCAGACGGGCCGTAGAAACTGCCCGGTGCCACCAGAATCCCGAGCGCCAAGAAGTGCTCGACCAACTGCATGTCAGGGGGCAGGTCACTGCCTGGAGCCCCGGCATCGGTGCGGTCCGGATTCATGTGGGGGTTCGCCGGGTCCGCGCGGACCCATAGAAAGAGCCCTTCGCTAGGCGACTGCACCACAAATGCGGCTTCAGTCAAAGCCGCAGCAAGGTCAACCCGACGTTGCTGATATTGCTGGGCGGCCAATCTCACATGATCATCGTCGTTCCAGGCGGCCGTCGCCGCCGCCTGGATGGGCTCCGGCACGATGAGGCCCGCGTTGCGCCGCTGGGACGCGAGATCGGCGATGAGTCCAGGATCGCCACTTACCATCCCCTCGCGGTAGCCCGCCATTGCGGATCGCTTTGACAGTGAGTGTACGGCGAGCAAGCCGGTCAGATCCCCGTCATTCACTTCCGGGGACAGAATCGAAGGTGCTGGGGAATCCGGTTCGGCCAACTCCAGGTAACACTCATCACTTGCCACCACACACCCCGAGTCTCGGGCCCATTGGACCACCTTGCGCAGGTGCTGCACCGGCAGCGTCTTCCCGGTGGGGTTGGACGGCGTGTTGAGCCATAGAAGGTTTGGCCTACTGGGCCCGAATGCTAAGAGGGAGTCGCTGCGGATCACCTGAGCGCCCACGCGCAGTGCGCCCACTTCGTACGTGGGATAAGCCAGCGCAGGAATGCCCACAAGCGAAGTGTTGGACAACCGCAGCAGTCGAGGCAGGTCCGCGATCAGTTCCTTGCTGCCAATCGTGGCCAGCACTGCATCGGGTTGGATCTCCACCGATAGTCTGCGTTGCGCCCAAGCCGCATAAGCCTCCCGCAATGGCTGGGAGCCCACCGATTTGGGATAACCCGGGGCGTTGGCCGCGACCCGGAGCGCCTCCTGCACAACGCGCGGAGTCGGTCCGGTTGGAGAACCTTGCCCAAGATCAATGGTGGGCTGCTGTCCGGCCGTGGCACGCTGCCGCAGCAGGGCGCTGAACTCGCTGATGTTCCACAGGCGCTGGGCCATCACGATCCTCGGCTCAGGACGAGATCGAAGTTGCCCTGCTGCGTCGCAAACTCCACCACAGCAGTCCCTGAGTCACGAACACTCAGCAACTGCTGCAACAGCTCCGAGGCTGTCAGGTCCGCGCTGGCCTCGCGGGTTGGTTCGGTGACGGCGCCCTGCTCCACGCGCAATGTATGGGCGGCACGTAGCCATTCAATTAGGGCTGCAGTGTCACAAGCCTCTAGCAGCGCGGCTGCGCGATTCAGTTCCGCCGCAGCCTGGCGAGCGCGCAGCGCGGCCTCGCCGGCGTTGGCCGCAAGGAACTCTGCGGTTCTTTCCACGGGTGCCGCACTGATACGGTTCAAGTCCCGAAAAGACCCGGCGGCAAGTCGCACCGCCAGTAGATTGGGGCCAGGGGCAACCACCACATTGCCCAGTGCCCCGGCAAGCAGATGGGGCAGGTGGGAGATCTCCGCCACGGATTGATCGTGCGTTTGCGCACTCACGGGAATCGGCTGGCCACCTAACGCTGTGATGATCTCGAGCACGCTGGCCAAGGCCGCAGCATCAGTCTGCGTTGTCACGACCACTGGCCAGGGCGCTTCTTGGAACAAGTCAGCGCGTCCGGCCGCGAACCCCGCTTCTTCTGATCCGGCCATTGGGTGCGTCGCAACAAACGGAAAAGTCGGGTCAACCGCGAGCCAGGCGCCGACAATTCCAGACTTCACTGAGCCAGCATCCATCACGACAGGTCGAGACCCGCTTGCCATCAGTTCCTGCAGCAGTACAGTGTTGCTTTGGGTCGGGGCCGCCAAGATCACGACGTCACAGGTGGCCAGTCCCGCTATCGATTCCACCGGCCGTACCCCGAGGTCAGCGGCCGCGCGTCGAGCAGCAGCATTGGGGTCGAACGCCGTCACGCTTGCGCTCGGTGCTAGGCAGCGTGCGATCGAAGATCCGATCAGACCAAGGCCGGCGACCCCGACCACCGATTCACGCATGACTCAGGTCGCGAGCGACTCGGGGGTCAGCAAGGTGGCAATCCAGTCCGGCAATGCGTCAGCGGTCACCGATCCAGGCGGGGCTGACTCGCCGCCACGACGATCACCTCCGCCATTGAGCGGGTAGGAACCGAGGATCTTCAGTTCCGACGGCAATTCAGCGGCAGCCTGCAGGGCTTCCTGGATGCGCTCGTCGGCGATGTGTCCGCGCGCGGTTAGGAGAAACGAGTACTCCCCAGCCCGGGTCTTCAGGGGACGGGAACTGATCGATGTGAGTGCGATGTCCCGAGCGGCGAAGCATTGCAGGATCTCGACTAACACTCCCGTCCGGTCCCCGATCGGGGTGACCACGATCGACGTGCGATCGTGCCCAGTGGGCTCGGACACGCGTCGGCTGAGCAGCGCCATCCGCGTTGACACACCGCTGTGATCCTCAGCCACCCCGCGCAGAATTGCCAACTGTTCCTGCTTTGCGGCAATCGCTGTGGTCAAGGCAGCGTGCTGGCTGTTGTCGGCCCCAGCCACAGCAGCGCTGGCCGCTGCATTAGATGCCACTAGTGTCACCGTTGCGTCGAGTGACTCCACAAACCGCCGACACTGCGAAAGCGCCGCGGATGTCGTGATGAGCTGTGTGACCTCACTCAGCCGACTGCCTGCCTGGCCAGCGGCCACGTAGTTGATCGGCACGATAATTTCTTCGTTGATAAAACACATGGAGGAACGAAAGATCAGCTCATCGATCGTGCTGGAGACGTCACCCTCGACCGAGGTTTCTAAGGGCACGACGCCGGCAGCGGCCTCCCCTGATTCCACGCTGAAGATGACATCGGCCACTGATTCGCGGGGTTCGACGCTGCCCGCCCAAGGTTTACCCAGCAGGTCCACAGCGCCGTGCGTGAACGTGCCAGGCGGCCCAAGGTAGGTGAGTCGCGGCTTAGGATCCGTCACTCGTCGTGTTCCTGAGGTGGCAAGGCCGTGATGAACGGTACGTCCTTCTTGAATGGCCCGTGCTTGGCCGCGCCGCCGAGATCCGATTCCGGTATGCCATCGAAGAAGTCGACGTTGGCCGCCGTGTACTGTTCTTGATCCTCGGGCACATCATCTTCGTAGTAGATCGCTTCCACCGGGCACACGGGCTCGCAGGCCCCACAATCGACACACTCGTCCGGGTGGATGTACAGCATCCGTTCACCCTCGTAGATACAGTCGACCGGGCATTCATCGATGCATGCCTTGTCCTTAAGATCTACACATGGTTGTGTGATGACGTAAGTCATCAGGTGCCTCCTTGCGAGCAGCAGATGATCTGGAGATAGGCCCAGACCAGATTCGTTGGCCAGAAATCGATTTGACTGTTAGTACGCCACGTTCGGCGATAAGAATCGCCTTCGGTGCTCAGGACACGAGACCGGTCACGGATTTCAGACCCATCGCGGATTCGTACCCTTACTACCCCACTAGAGTATCCGAACTCGCGTACGGATCGGGTCAGCTAGTCCGATGCGCCCATTGGCATCCGCACGGAACCAGTCAGCATACGCACGGAAACCGTTCAGTCACGACCGGTGACCTGGGAGCCGGTCAAGATCCAAACACTGGCTGCATTTCCCTTGTTACCCTTGGCAGATGTATCGGGCACTTCTCAGATTCGGCGTGGCCATGTGTGTGGCTGGGGTCACCCTGACGACCGCACAGCAGGCGACCGCGGCAGGTGGCACCATGCCACAGCGAGCCACGACCGCGCCCGCCCAAGCAGCCCAGCTTCCCGCAAGCGCTGGAGCGCAGGTGACCGCACGGGTCGATGGCAAGAAGGGCAAGATAGGCTCAGCGGACTTCGGCATTCATTCGTTCCAAGGCACCCCCGGTGTTGCCGCCGGCTCTGTCCGACTCGCGTGCGCACCGACCTGGGCCGCGGTGAATCCTGCCCCCGGGGAGTACGACTGGGAGCAGATGGACTACTGGGTAGATCGGGTCGAGAACTACGGCTACTCCGACATTCTGTTCGCATTCTGCTCCACCCCGGAGTGGGCGGCCAAGCCCGTCGCGAGGCCGGATGATCGATACTTGCCGGGCAGCGTCGGCCAACCCCGGAAGATGTCCTACTGGCGCGACTTTCTGGAACAAGTTGTGCAGCGGTACCGCGGCCGAATCACCTCATACGAAACCTGGAACGAAGCGACCTCAAGGTTCCTGTATCAGGGCTCACCCAAGGCAATGGCCAAGATGACGCGGGTCCTATACGAAGTCGTACAGCAGTACGACTCGTCGGCCCAGGTCTTGGCCGCCAACGTACAGGCGAGTCGGCAGATCAATAGTCGAGACTGGTTATTCACGTTCTGGCCGCCGTACCTGAAGAAATTGAAGCGCATGAAATGGCCAGTGGACGCGCTGTCTATCCACTCCTACGCCGATATCCGCAACTACCCCAAGTACCGCAAAAAGGGCCAGACCTTACGACCAGATCTCATTTCCGGGGCCCTGAAAATCCTGCGGCGTTATGACCCGCCAAAGCGCCTTCAGATTTGGGATACCGAAACCAACAACTTGGAGAAGTTCAATGCTCGAGGCCAGCGAGCCGTCGTCGCGCGCACCTACCTGGACTCCTTTCGCTTAGGCATTGACCGTACCTACTGGTACATGTGGACGACCAAGTTCGATCCCTGGATGGGAACACAAATGATGGCGGGCACAGCTTCGGTGGCCGCATATGACCAGGTGCGAGCTTGGACAAAGGGCAAGAAGCTCCGCAACTGCCAAACTGAGCGCCGGCTGACCACCTGCCGCATCTTGCCAGGCAAGGCCATCGTGGCCTGGTCCGAGCGGGGGGAGTCCAAACTGAAGTTGGGGGGTAAGCGCCAGGTTTGTGATTTGGCCTCCGATTGTCGCAAGGTCAAGCGTAAGCTCAAAGTGCGCGTGGATCCGGTCTGGATCAACCGCCGCTAGCGAACAACAGTGCAGCCGGGGCCAAGGGATAGATCCGAAGCCCTAGCAGCGCGAGCGCAAATCAGACCCTCGGTTCTCAACACACATCCGGCACCGTTCCCTTAGGATTCAAGCGAAGAATCGCCGAGCACCAGGAGAACCCTTGCTGTTGTTTCCCACCGGAAGGGCCCCCTTCAACGCCAGTCCCGCTGATGTCGGGCGGCGGGTGCGCGTGGACTTCAAGCCAACCAGTTTTGGGGCAGACCCCCAGACGCTAGAAGGGGTACTGTTCCGCTGGAGTGGGGGCGTGAAGGATGGAATCCTGCGCCTGCGTGACCGGAACGGAGTCGATACCGGAATCCGTAGCAGCGAGATCACCGAGATCCGGGTCATGCCACCAGAGGTGAGCGCCTACGACATGGAACGACTGGCCCAACAGGGGTGGCCGTCGATCACGACCGAAGCGCTCGGAGATTGGGATTTGCGTTACGCGTGCGGTTACGGGGATCGCGCCAATAGCGTGCGGGTGGCGGGGAATCCCACCAACAAGTCACTCAAAGCCACGCTCAAGGCTGTCGAGGACTGGTACGAGGAACGTGGCTCATCGGGGCTCCTGCAGATTCCGATTCCGTTCGACGAAGCACCATTCGAAGCGCTCGGCTGGACGGCGCAGCGAAAGGGTCGCCTGATGGTCAACTCGGTGGCCCGCTTTCTGAATGCCACCGCACCAGCGCGGGAACGCATCGATCTAGACATCACGGTTGAGTCTGTGCCCGACCAGCAGTGGCTAGATCTCGTCAGCGGCTATACGCCACAGCGCGCTGAAGAGTTTGACTACATCATGGATTCGGTACGACCGGCCGCGTTCATCTACTGCCGCAACCTGGACGGTGAACTCCTCGGGATCGGGCGCGCTACCTTGCAGGACACCTGGTGCGGCGCGACCACGATCGACACTGTGCCGCAATCTCGACGGCGTGGGATCGCAACAGCCATCAGCGCGGAAATGGCCATTTGGGCCGCCGAGCACGGCGCACGCGACTGGTATCTACAGGTCTTTCACGACAACGCCGCTGCCCGATCTTTCTTTGAGAACCTCGGCTTCACGACCCATCATCAGTACGAGTACCGCCGCAAGGACGTCGACATCGCACCGACTCCCTAGCCAACCAAACCGCAGGGAGCGTAGCCCTACCTCGGCCAGCAGTGCCAGCCAACGCCGACCGGCGGACTGCTAGGGCTGCGACCCGGTGGCCAGTTCCCGATATTGTGTGCGCCAGTATAGGAGCGGCTGAGTACCAGACCCCCGGTCTACCGACGTGACCCGACCGATGACAATGTCGTGATCACCGGCGCGCAGTTGCTGCTGGGTTTTACACTCTAGGGTCGCCAGGGTTTGGTCCAACACTGCGGTACCGGACGGGGTGCGGTGATGCGGCACTGAGTCCAACTGCCCAGCCAACTGCCGCCCCGAAGTGGCAAACCACTCCGCATGAAGCTTGGCCTCCGCCGACAAGACCGAAACGGCCCAGGTCGGCGCACTAGAGATCGCTGCATGAAAGCGGGCGCTGCGATTGACACACACAAGGATGAGAGGGGGATCCAGGGATACCGAGGAGACCGCCGATGCGGTCATGACGTGATCCATCCCGTTGGCCACACAGCTGACAACCGTAACGCCGCTGGCAAACGATCCCATCGCATGCCGAAACAGTTCCTCGGCTTCTATATCAGGCGCCTTTTGACCCTGCGTGGCTTCGGCTTCGTCAGGCATTCGAGTTGCCTCGAATGGCCGCGTTGGTTTCTTCTTTGCTCGGGCCCCGCGCACCTAGTGCCGCGGGCAGGCTGACGAATGTTGAGCCGAGTACCACGCCGCCAAAGAAGTAGAACACCTGAACCGCACCGTCTGCGATGACTTGGTCGCCACTAGGCAGCGGTAGCGCCAGCACGATTGAGGCGATCAACCAGCCCAAGAAGAAGACTGAGCCTGGCTTGCGACTGCCGTAGGAAACAGTGATTGCCCGAATACTCACCAGGAGGGTGAGCATAACTAGGATCGCCCAAACCGGGATCGTGACTGGACCAACCTCAAAGGTCGCGGCCTGCAGGAATGCCCCAATCATTCCCAATACCAAGCCGGCCAGGAGCGCCCATCCGAATGTCCACCCGGTAATTGGGGTGATCGAACCCGTCCGATCGGGTGAACCTACTCCGTCTGCGCTCATGTTTCCTTCCTCGCTACCGATGACTCTAGGGCACTCAATGAACCGGGGCCGATCCGTGAGCCGGATCGGCCCCGTATTTTCTTTTCCGGCTTGTCAGCCGAACAGCCCGATCTCACGACCGTCCTGGTCCAGTGGGCCACTCGGGACGCCCTTCACGAGCCGGAAGTATTCTTCGCTGAAGATTGGGGAACCGATGTTGTTCGACAACGCGAAGAACCCCTCCTCCAAGTTGACCTGGCTCGCATGCGCCCGGAAAGCTGCGACCTTCTGGGGCAGTTGGGCCGAAACATCCACCGCCGTGGTCACCGCAGAATCCGGGATAGCGAACGGGAGATCGTCTGGATCTCGGGCGGCAAATGCGGATTGATCGCCACGCTCACGTAGCGCCAGGATTCCGGCGCGGATCGCACTGGCGGGAAAACAGATCCAGTAGATCTTCGCGATATCCCAGGCTGGCCCGAGGTCGGGCCGATACGAGGCAACAGCGGCGAGTTGAGAGGCATACATCGCGACGCGATGCGCCTGGATGTGATCGGGGTGCCCGTACCCGCCAAAGTCGTCGTACGTCACCAGAACGATTGGTTGAGTCTGGCGAATAATCTCTACCAGGATCGTCGCTGCTTCGCGCAGGTCCGCCTGCCAAAACGACTCCGGGACAGCGTTCGACGGCTCGCCCATCATGCCAGAGTCCCGGTAGTGGCCCGCTCCGCCTAGGAACCGACTGTCTTGCACGCCTAGCGCGGCGACCGACCCGGCGAGTTCGGTGATCCGGTGAGGTCCGAGGCCATCAGTCTGGTCGGCGGCCAGATGAGCAATTTCTGGCAACAGGATTTCGCCCTCTTCCCCCAAGGTGCAGGTCACCAATGTGACCTGGCCACCCGCAGCGGTGTGTTTGGCAATCACCCCACCGGTACCAAGGACCTCATCATCGGGGTGGGCGTGGACAACCAACATGCGATCAGTTTCTTGCACCATGTCTACCGACAATACGCGCGTCTGCAGGCTGCCGTTGCCGATGGGAGCTGCCGCCCAAGGCCAATCCGCAACCACGCGGCGCTCATCCCCGATAGTGGACCGGCCCATGCGGGGGCAACCGGCAGGTGCGGCCGGATCAGTCCCGGGTCTTGGACGGGAGGTGCCGGCACGTCACACTTGGACAATGGCGCACCCAGACCCAGGCAGACCCACACCCCCGCAGCCAGGCCCAGCCGATGTCAGCAGCGATGCTGCAGCGGAATCGCCAGCGCAACAGTCACAACGCCAAACCCTGGAGCAATTCCCCCGCGAGCGGGCCGCCACACAATCATTCCGCGCCGGTGCGCCCCGTGCGGTTCGTATTGCGCGCGATCATTCCCAGGCCCTCTTCTTGCGATCCGAAGCCAGCGACGACCCCGTACTAAATCTGTGGCGAGTCGACCTGACGCAGACCCGGGCGGACGACGCCCAAAGCCCAGAAACCGTAGTGGCACATGCCCGGACGCTGGCCACCGACAACATCGACAGGCTGCCAGCGGCGGAACGCGCTCGCCGAGAGCGCCTGCGAGAAGCCGGTCAAGGCATCACTGACTACTCCACGGACAATGACCAGACAAAGGTCTGTTTTGTGCTCTCGGGCAGCCTGTGGCTATTGGATCTGACAAACGGCACCTCTGCACTTCTCGTGGAAGCTGGGGTGACGTCGCCAACGATGGATCCGACGGGAACCTGGGTTGCTTTCAATCAAGACAGTGGCCTACACGTGATTGCGGCCGACACAGCCGCAGCACCGCAACGCCGAACACTGTGCAGTGAGCCCGCACCCGAGGTGACCTGGGGTCAGGCCGAATTCTTGGCCGCGGAAGAAATGGGCCGGTACCGCGGTTTCTGGTGGGCGCCAAGCGGCGACCGGCTTCTCGTGACTCGAGTCGACGAGTCGCCTGTCAGCCAGTGGGTTCTGGGCGATCCCGCCAATCCGGCGCAGTCGGTGCGCACAGTGCGGTATCCAGCAGCGGGGACCGCAAACGCAGTGGTGCAACTTCACTTAGTTTCGTTGGATGGGTCCACCACTGCGGTGACCTGGGATGTCGATGAATACGAGTACCTAGCCTCGGTCAGCTGGTCGCGATGGGGGCCACCACTGGTCTGTGTTCAGCCGAGGGATCAACGCTGTGTGGTGACGCTCAGCGTGGATCCAGAAACCGGTACCACCACTGAGCGATCGCGTCGCAGCGAGCCAGACTGGACTGATCTGATTCCCGGAGCACCGGTCTGGACTGCGAGCGGCATTGTCGATACCGACGTTGACGTAGCCACCGATACCAGAAGGCTTGTCATTGGCGCTGACCGTGCGGCGCTGACACCGGCTGGCTTACAGATACGCGCCGTCGTGGCGGCCGACGCCCACGCCGTGACCGTGCTGGCCAGCGCGAACGCCATCAGCCAAGGCTTCTACGCAGTGGCGCTACCTGACCCCACCGAAACCGCCGTCCAAACTGGGTCAGCTGTGCAGCCAATGTTACTGAGCGAGCCGGGGGGCTGGGCTGTTGGCGCAGGAACGGCCAGCGCCTTTGCTATCTCCCGCGCCGATCCAACAGCACCGAGAACGCGCACGACCGTAACCTCAAATGGCCACACCATCGAAATTGCGAGTATGGCCGCAACGTCGGCCATTCGCCCCAGTCCCACCTTCTTTGCGGCCGGTGACGTCGGCCTAGACACAGCGGTTCTGTGGCCAACCGACTACGACGGCCACCGGGAACTTCCAATCATCATGTCGCCATACGGCGGCCCCCACGCTCAGCGCGTGATTGACGCAGCTTCGGCCTACCTCACCGAGCAGTGGATGGCGGACCACGGTTTTTGTGTCATCGTGGCCGATGGCCCAGGAACGCCGCGAACGCCAGATTTCGAGCGCGCGGTGCACCGGGACTTGGTGACCGGTCCGTTGCACGGGCAGGTCGCGGCGCTGGAAGCGGCCCTGGCGCGCTATCCGGGGCAACTCGATGCCAAGCGGGTCGGAATCCGGGGTTGGTCGTTTGGTGGCTACCTAGCGGCGCTCGCCATCTTGGAGCGACCAGATGTCTTCCAGGCTGCTGTTGCGGGAGCGCCGGTCACCCAGTGGGCGCTCTACGACACCCACTACACCGAGCGTTACCTTGGGACGCCACAGGATCATCCGGAGGCTTATGCCGCCAGTGACCTGACGCTGCACGCTGAGGCATTGTCGGGCCAACTACTGATCGTGCATGGACTCAATGACGACAACGTCTTCGCAGCACATACGTTGCGGTTGTCCTCCGCCCTCTTGGCGGCGGGCAAGCCACACACGGTCCTGCCATTAACTGGCGTCAGTCATATGACACCGCAAGAGGTCGTTGCCCAGAACCTACTGCGCCTTGATCTGCAGTTTCTGCAACAGGCACTGCAACACTGACTCGATCCCTGTGCCCAGTCACTGTCCCTCACGGGGTCGGCACTGAGCTGGCTACCAGGCGGCAGCCTGGGCGATCCGTCCCTTGGGCAACTCTCCCGGCTGCACGGCAGCCAGCCGGGTACCAACCAGATGCGAGGCCCCAACTGAGACCGGGAGCTCCTAGCGAATCCAGCCAGGTAGGTTGCGGACCCACTTCAAACCAACAGGGCTGGACCGGCGAGACATTAGGTGGCCTGGCGGCTGGGCCCGCCTGCCAGCTTCCGCGGATATCGGGGTGCTTCTTCCCCCGCGCTCCTGCGACACTGAAGTTAACCACCGTTGCTTGACGCTGGTCGCCAATCCCACGTAGAGGGTCAAATAGAACATGAATTCGACCACGACGGACGTTGAGCAGACTCCCAGCCTGTTCCGCACCGACTGGCTCCTGGTGGTCGTGATTGGCATGGCTGTCGCGTTCACGTTTTGGGGCGGCGACTGGATGGCAGACCTTTCCGGCACCGGGAAACTGCTGTTCTTTTTTGCGGTTCTTTTCTTCACAATCCTGATCGCGGCCTTTGCTGTGGTCCGGCATGCCGATGCGTTGGCGGTTCGGTTGGGCGAGCCGCTGGGCACGCTGATCCTGACACTGTCGGTCATCACGATCGAAGTCATGATGATCTCCGCAGTGATGCTCACGGGCAAGAGCCAACCCACGGTGGCCCGGGACACGATGTTTGCCGTGGCGATGATCGTGTTGAACGGCTTGATTGGCGCAAGCCTGCTCCTAGGCGGGCTGAAACACCATGAGCAGAAGTTCAACCTGCGCAGCGCCAATGCCTATCTGGCCGTCATCGTGCCGCTGGCCATCCTTGGCCTCGTTTTGCCCTCTTTCACCACCACGACAGAGTCCGGAACGCTGAGTGTTGGGCAAGAAGCGGTGTTTGCGGTGCTATTCCTAGCGCTGTACGTGGTGTTCCTAGCGATTCAGACGGTGCGACACCGGGATCACTTTGTCGCCCCCGAAACAACAACCTTGCCCGTTGTCGGTGACCGGCCCCCGAAGATGAACCCCGAGGAACTCAGTGAACACGGCCACGCGGGCCAAGTGATTCGCAGTGTGCCTGTGCACGCTATCCTGCTGATCGCCTACATGGCACCGGTGGTTCTCCTGGCCAAAGAACTGGCTGTTCCGATCGACGCCGGCATCAACCAGTACGGTGCCCCGGTTGCTTTGGGCGGCTTTCTCGTGGCTCTGCTGATTCTGTCTCCGGAGGCCTTGAGCGGGCTGAAGGCCGCATCGGCCAACAAATTACAGCGGGCGGTAAACCTGTATCTCGGCTCGGTCGCGGCGACGATTGGCCTGACCATCCCGGCGGTTCTGGTGATTGGCGTCATCACGGGCCAAGAAGTGATCTTAGGACTCGACCCAGCCGAGGCCATTCTGTTGGCCACGACCTTGATCGTCACCCAACTGACGTTCGAGTCGCGCAAGACGAACGTGCTGCATGGGGCGGTCCATTTGGTGCTTTTTGCGATGTATCTCGTGTTGATCTTCGACTAGCTTGGGCACATCATCAGGCAAGAGCGGCTCATCTTGCCAACCGATGCCTCGGCTGCTTGACCGGGTTCCGGCTCCATCCGGCCCGACCAAAGAGAGGACGTATTCATGGATTCGGTAGGGCTCAACCTGGCCACCAGTCACCGCGACGCGGGGACGATCAATGAGATCAGTCACGCGCAAGCCCAGCAAACCGACACGTTGCAGGACATCGCCGAAACCGTGTTCGTCGAAATCAGCGCCGGCGCCGATGGCGGCGATGCACGCGACCGGTTGGTGGGTTTTGCTATAGACGCACTGTTACCCAGCCTCGCGGCCGAATCTGCGACTTACCTGACCGCCGCCAGCCAAATCCCCCCACGGGGGGTCCTCGCCGACGCCATGCGGGCCGAACTCGACGCCATCGCACAACTCGTTGATGATCTGCTAGAGGCGCAGTATCCCGGCGAGATCACGGCCGCCACGGGCGGGTTGTGGTCACTCTATCGTGCCTACTCTGAGCAACTCGCCCGCCACGTACTGCCAGCCCTCGCGGCAACCCCCGGCGTCTCACTGACCACCCTATTCGCTGAGCAGCAATCCCTGGCGTCGGTGGCTGACGAATCCTAAGCCCGCAGCAGGAAGGCGGGCCAGCAGTCCTGTGCCCAGCACGCGCACCGACCGTGCGAAGAGTATTACGTCATTGGGAGGACTCGTAGACCCGCTTTGCCGAGTAAGTCTGCGTCACAGTCGCGGCCTTGGGGGCGTTCGCGCAGGCGCGGACAGTCCGGCGTCGCTCGCCGATTGGCTTTGCGAGCCCTGCTTCTTCCGGCGGAGATAATATCGAAGCGATGTACCCAACGCTCGGGGAGGCCGACTGCGAACGAATCACGACTGGGTTGCTGGCACAGCCGATCAACGCCGCCTCCAGCCTGAGCTACCTGCTGGTGGCAACTGGCCTGCTGCTCTGGGGGGCGCGCACGCGACGCTTGTCTGTTGGGCTCCTTTGGTACTCAGCCTTGTTGGCGCTTGTGGGGATCGGCAGCGTGGACTATCACGGCTTCGGATCGCCGATTGCACAATGGCTCCACGACATTCCCATTCTGGCGCTCCTGGCACTGGCAGTCCTGACTCCAATCGTGCGATGGCGGCGTGCAGAACCCGTCTGTCCCGGCGCTGGTGCCGGCTTGCTGACTCTGATCGGAGCGGGGTTCACCGTGGGTCTGGTGACGTTCGCTTTGGGAGGGACCGGGTCACCGTGGTGCCAACCCGATGATCTTGTGCAATACCACGCGTTTTGGCACATGATCACCGCAGCGTCCTTGGGCGGTTGGGCTGTAGCCCTCTTCGGCGGCGCAGCGGAATCCGATCGCCGAGCGGATTGAAGCCCGTCGGCGGCCATCGGTAGCTCAGAGGGCCGCTGGCACCTGCCGTGACGACACCAGAGTCGCAGCCGTGCGCGTGCGCTGGGCCGGTGCTAGGTTTCTGCCTGGCACGCCCTGCGTGTGTCCAAACGGCCAATCATCCAAGGGCTACGGGGCAGGGTCCTGATCCGGGGCTGCGGCGCTATCCGATCCCGGGAAATGGCAGGCGACTTCGTGGCCCGCACCGGTGTCGGATAGCTCCGGTCGCACAGCACCACACAGGTCCGTGGCTTTCCCACAGCGCGATCGAAAGCTACAGCCCTCTGGCGACGATGGATCATCCGGCACGACGGTCTGGGGCTGGCCGGGCTGCTGACTGCGGTCACGATCTCGGCTGGGTACAGCCGCCAGTAGTTGCAGCGTGTAGGGGTGCTGTGGCGACGCATAGATCGCAGCCGCTGGGCCGGCCTCCACGATCCGGCCCTGATACATAACGGCAATTCGATCGGCAATCTGCCGAACGACCGCCAGGTCATGACTGACAAACACGTAGGACAGTTGGTGACTGTCTCGCAGGTCAAGCATCAGATTGATGATCTGGGCTTGAATAGAGACGTCCAATGCCGACACTGGCTCGTCGGCGATGATGATGTTTGGGCGAAGCGCCAAGGCGCGGGCGATTCCGATTCGCTGCCGCTGCCCACCGGAAAACTCGTGCGGGTATCGATTGATGAGCTCGGGGTTCAGACCAACAGTAGCCATCAGTTCCGCCACCGCTTCGGTCCTGGATTTTCCAAGCGGCAATCGGTCGCGGTGAATCTGGAAGGGTTCCCCGATGATTGCTTTCAGCGTCATCCGAGGATTCAGCGATGTGTACGGGTCCTGCAGGATCAACTGGATGTTGCGTCGTTTGGCGCGCAGCTGCCCTGATGACAGTTGCGCCAAGTTGTCTCCGGCAACCTCAATCGATCCGCTCGTCGGTGTTTGCAGCCCTATCAGCAGTCGAGCCAACGTGGACTTTCCCGAGCCGCTCTCCCCCACAAGGGCCAAGGTCTCCCCACGCCGGAGTTGTAGGCTTACGCCAGCCACGGCTCGGACGGCCCCGATCTGCTTCCGCCGAATGATTCCGCGAGTGAGGGGATACTCCAGGGATACCGCATCGGCCACCAGCACGACGTCGTTAACTTTCGCCACCGGATAACACCTCCTGTGCAAACCAGCAACGCGCCTGTCGGTCCGACTTCACAAGGTCTAGGTCCGGCCCAGGATGCTGACTACAGCAACGCTGGGCAACTTCGCAGCGTGGGTGAAACGAACAACCTGGTATCGGCTCCAACGGGTTGGGCGGTCGACCGGGAATACTTGGCAACCGGTCCACCCGTTCGGTCATGCTGGGCACAGCACGCAGCAGTGCTGCTGTGTATGGGTGCGCTGGTTGGTCAAGGACGGCACGCGCGGATCCCTGCTCAACGACTTCTCCCGCGTACATGACTAGCATGCGTTGCGCCATTTCAGCCACAACACCCAAGTCATGTGTGATCAGCAGTAAGCCCATATTGGTCTCGGTCTGGATCTGGGCCAGGAGTGCCAAGATCTGCGCCTGAACGGTGACATCCAGGGCCGTGGTGGGCTCATCCGCAATCAGGAGTTTGGGCTGCAACGCGATCATCATGGCAATCATGATCCGTTGCCGCATCCCCCCAGAGAACTGATGCGGATAATCCGAATATCGTTGGCGAGCGCCCGGGATTTGCACGCGCTGCATCACTTCGATCGCAGCATTGCGTGCCTGCTCTCGACCCATATTCAAGTGGCCGCGATACATTTCGGCGATCTGCTCGCCGACGCTGAGCACCGGATTCAACGCCGAGAGAGCATCTTGGAAGATCATACCGATCTCTACCCCCCGCACGGCCCGGAGTTGCTTCTCAGGCAGTCCACTCAGCGCGCGCCCCTCCAAAAAAATCTGGCCGCGGCTAATCCGAGCCGGTGGTGAGTCCAAGATCCCCATCACGGCTTGGGCCGTGACACTTTTTCCGGAACCGGATTCACCCAGGATGGCCACGGTCTCACCCGGGTTCACCTGGAAAGAAACGCCATCCACAGCTCGCACCACCCCATCGCGGGTGTGGAAATCAACGGCAAGATCGTGAACGGCCAGGAGTGGAGTTGCCGTCATCAGGCCCGCCGTGCCTTGGGATCTAACGCATCGCGCACAGCGTCCCCGAGCAGGATGAATGCTAGGACCGTCATACTCAAGAACGCTGCCGGAAATAGCAGTGTCCAGGGCGCCGCAAAGAACACGCTCTGGGCATCGGAAATCATCGTGCCCCAACTGAATACCGGCGGCTGAATCCCCAAACCCAAGAACGAGAACGTCGCTTCGACGGCGATGAACGCCCCCAGACTGATGACAGCCAACACGATGCTGGGACCAATCGCGTTAGGCAAAATGTGGCGGAACATAATTCGGCCATCGCTCGCGCCGAGCGCCCGCGCCGCCAACGTGTAGTCCTGGTTCTTGCCTTCGATCGTGGTCGAGCGTACCAACCGTGCTGCTGGCACCCAACCCAGCAACGTGAGCACTAGGACCACCCCCCAGATGCCCGGCAGCCGTACCGCGGTCAGGAGCACAATTCCCCCTAATATCAGCGGCAGGCCGTAGAACACATCCACGATGCGAGACAGCACAGCATCCACCCACCGCCCGAAGTACCCGGCCGTCAAGCCGATCACCACCCCGATCAGCGTGGTCGTCACTACCCCGATGACCCCAACGGTCACGCTTGGTCTGGCACCAAAGACCGTCAGGGCGAAGACGTCGCATCCCTGCTGATCTGTCCCGAACCAATGCTCAGCGCTCGGGGCCTGAAGCGAATCACTGAGTTGGCAACCCCCGGTGAGCGACGACGTCTTCTCAGCGTCGGCGACCAGCCCCGGGACGAGGACAAGCAGCAGCACTAGGGCGATGAGAATCGCGCTGATCCAGAACATGGGACTTCGGCGAAGTTCCAGCCAGGCATCACCGAGCAGCCCGCGGCCAGTGACTGTTCCGGTACCGGTGCCGGTGCCGGTGCCGGTTAGGCTCAGCTCAGCGGCCGGGGTGGGGTCACTCATAACGAATCCTCGGGTCCAACACGCCGTAGAGCAGGTCCACCAGCAGGTTGACCAGCAAATAGATGATCACCAAGGCCGTCACAAGACCCACAACAACAACGGCCTCGCCGAGCCGGATTGAGGAGTACAGTTGCTGGCCGATCCCGGGCACATTGAAGATTCCCTCAATCACAACGGCGCCACCCATTAAGGCGGCCAAATCCGCGCCGAGGAAGGTGACAACCGGTATTAGCGAGTTGCGCAACCCGTATTTGCGCAGGATGGTCCACGGTGGCAGCCCCTTCGCGCGCGCGGTGCGGATGAAGTCGCTGTTCAACGTTTCGAGCAAGCTCTGTCGCGTCAGTCGGAGCACGTAGGCCAGCGATAACGCCGCCAGCACGATAGCTGGCAAGATGTAGGCCATCGGCCATCCAGCCGAGATCCCAGCGACCGGGAACCAACCCAGTTTGACCCCGAACAGCCATTGAGCGACATACCCCAAGACGAACACGGGGATGGAGATCAGAATCAGGCTGCCCGCAAGCGAGAGGTTGTCGATAAACCGGCCCTTTCGCAGTGCAGCCCAAACCCCGATGCCAACGCCAAGCAGTGCCTCGAACACGAACGCAGTCAGGGCCAGTTTGAGCGTGACGGGGAATCTTTCCACAAATATCTCCGCAACCGACTGCCCGCGAAAGGTCTGACCCAGGTCTCCTGTGAAAATCCCCCCTAGATACTTCAAGTACTGCACGAAGAACGGGTCATCTAGATTGAACTGCTCCTGCAAGTAAGCCAAATAGGCGGGGTTGGCTTGTTTGCCGACGGAGAGGTTGGCTAGCGGATCTCCCGGCAGGGCAAACATCAGAAAGTAAACTAGAAAAGTTGTGCCGAAGAACACCGGCACGAACTGCAATCCGCGTCGGGCGGCGTACCTACCCACGATTGCCACACAGAGCGTGCGCCCGGCTGGAGTGACGCCGGTTCATTCCAGCCCAAGCAGCCGGCCTGCGCAGTCTGGGCGCCACTGGGCTAGCTCTGCTCGGTAACCGAAATCTTGGGAATATTGATCATTCCGAGGGGATTCACCACCACATTGTCGATGCGGTTGGACCAGCCCGCCACCGTGTTGCGCATCTGATAGGGGTATGCGTAGAAGTCTTCCAGAATCAGCTGCTCCGCCTCCACCCACTTCTGCTGCTGCGTCGTGGGATCACTAGCCACGTTGCCTTCAGCGATCAGACGATCGACCTCGGCGTTGCTGTACTGAATGTCATTTGCGAAGTTGGAGCTCTCAAAGATCGTAATCATGGCTTGGATGGTGGGGTGGTCGGCCACCCAACCAAGCGCGTAGATGAAGTTGTCGGGGGCATCACCGGAGGAAAGGAAGTCCAGATACTCGCCGAACCCACTGAACGTCTTCAAGGAACACTTGATGCCCAGATTGGTCTGCAGTTGATTACAGGCCGCCGTCTGGGTGTCCTTGGAGTCACTGGCAATCACGCCAATCTCGACCGAGCCGCCGGGCAAGCCGCCAGCGCCGTCAAGCAACGACTTGGCCGCCGTGGCATCAAAGACACACTTGTCACCACACAGATCGGTGCCGCCACCGGGAATCGTGTCCGGGGCGAAACTCGTGGCCGTGGACCTAGTGTCGAACCAGATCTTCTCGTTGATCTCAGACCAGTTAATGGCCTTTGAGATGGCGATCCGAACGTCCTTTTCCTTAAAGGTCTTGGAGTCTGATGCGAATCCGTAGAAGCTGTACGAGAGTGCCCCCGGATCATTCACATATCGATCCCCCAGCACGGATGAGGCACTGGAAAGCGCATTGTTGGGCAGATCCGGGATGAGATCCAGATTGTCGCCCTGCAGATCGGCCCACATCGTTTGTTTGTTCTCGTAGACCCGGAAGTCCACGCCGTCAGCCAACCCGGCCGTCCCGGCGTAGTCGGGATTCTTGACGACCTTGATCTCTTGGCCAGTCCGAGGCTCAGCCATCATGTAGGGGCCATTGCCAATCAACTGCTTGTCGAATGCCTTCGGGTCCTTCAACCCCACCGTCGGCATCGGCATGATCTGCGGTCCGGCCAAGAAGTTCTGGAAAATTTCCGGACTGAGCGCCTTTTCTAATGTGACCTCGATGGTCAGGTCGTCGTCTTTTGCCACGGCCAAACCTGACATGGTTTCCCCTGTCGTCTTGGGTCCCGAGACGTCCTCGTACCCCACGACGTTCAAATAAGACGGACTGAACACAAATCCCAACTGTTGGCCGTTGCCACCATTGGCGGTGTAGTTCCAAGTATCCACGAACGTACTCGCAGTCACCTTCTCATCGTTCGTAAAGGTGAAGCCAGGATTCAGGGTGATCTCCCAGTTCTTCCCATCATCGGTTGTTTCGACCGAGTTGGTCAGTTCACTGGGCGTAACCTCGTATGCGCCTGATTCCCCGGCCTCAAAGGTGAACAGACCGGTGTATGTCGCAGACAGGACCTGCTGGCAGTACAACTCATAACAATCCGTTGGCACAATGGTCTGGGGGTCTTCGATCGCGATGGAGTACGTTCCACCGGAGACGGCACTCGGGCTTGATGATGCGTCGGTGTCCGTACCACTGCTGCTGCAACTCCCCAGGAGCAGGGCGCTGGCCAAGGCGACCCCACCGATGGTGAACTTCTTGCGGGCCTTTGTAAACACAGTCTCTCCACAGTTCGTGAACGGGGACATGCCGATACGTCGTGAGACTAGCCGGTTGTGAGCATTCTTGCCTGCCGAAACGTTCGTAGAGCAGCAACGGCGCTGACAGCGACCCGTTGGGAGACGGGCAATGACGGTAACCTTCTTGGGCAAGTCTGCTGACCTAGGAGGACGCCATGAGCCGACGAGAACTGATACGGATGACGGGCGACGAAGTCACGCAGTTCTTGGCCGCGTCACGCACGATGACTTGTGCCACCAACGGCAAGAACGGATGGCCCCACACGATGCCATTGTGGTTCGTCGTGCGCCAAGGCGTTCTGTGGGCCTGGACCTTCGCGAAGTCTCAAAAAGTGCGCAACTTGGAGCGCGATCCCAAGGCGACCGTGCAAGTGGAGGCCGGGGAAGAGTACGCCGAGTTGCGCGGCGTGATGTTGCAGTGCGAGGTCCGAATCCATCGCGAGAGGACCCAAGTGGCCGGTGTTGGACTCGACATCGCCGCTAGATATGGCGGTGTTTCCCGCGACGAGATGCCTGCTGAAGCACACGCGTTGATCGAGAAACAAGCTGCCAAGCGGGTGGCTTTGGAGTTTGTTGAGGTGCACCGAGCGACTTGGGACCATCGCAAACTCGGCGCGGGTACCTACTAAAAGCACCTTGCCGCAGCCCGCCCGGGTCGGCTGATCGGTGGGCAGAACTGCGTGCGGCCTAGATTTCCCAACGCCGAGCCGGAATCCAGCTAGCGAACGCTAGGGGGCCTCAGAGAACGTCCGAGAAGGTCTTAACGGGCATCTTCAACTCTTCCAGCAGTTCGATGTCAGCCGACGGTTCCCGGCCCAGAGTGGTGAGGTAGTTGCCGACAATCACGGCGTTGATACCGCCCATCAAGCCTTCCTTCGTGCCGATGTCCCCCAGGGTGACTTCACGACCGCCCGCGTAGCGCAGGATGGTCTTTGGCAGGGCGAGTCGGAAAGCGCCGATCGCTCGCAAGGCGTCCCCTGAGCTCAAAGTTGGTACGTCTGCGAACGGCGTGCCTGGCCGCGGATCCAGGAAATTCATGGGAACTTCGTGGGGGCTCAGTTCAGCCAACTGTGCCGCGAACTCGGCCCGTTGCTCAACGGTTTCGCCCATCCCCAAGATGCCACCGCAGCAGACCTCCATGCCCACCTTGGCCACGAGTTGCAGCGTCTCAACCCGCTCCTCCCAAGTGTGCGTCGTGACGACCTGGGGAAAGTAGGAGCGAGCAGTCTCCAAGTTGTGGTTGTAGCGGTGCACGCCCATGTCGACCAACTCGTCCGCCTGTGCTGGTGTGAGGATCCCCAGGCTGCAGGCAATATCGATCTCGACCTCAGCGTTGATGGCCTCGATCCCTTCGCGTACCTGTTTCATCAGACGCTTGTCTGGCCCACGAACGGCCGCAACAATGCAGAACTCCGTGGCACCGGTCTTAGCGGTCTCTTTCGCCGCTTTGACCAGTTCGGGAATGTCCAACCGCGCCACCGTGACCGGGGCCGGGAAACGCGCGGACTGGGAACAGAAATGGCAGTCTTCTGGACATCCGCCGGTCTTGAACGAAATGATGCCTTCGACCTCGACTTCTGGGCCACACCATTTCATCCGAACGTCATGCGCCAGTTGCAGCAAATCACCGATCCGGTCGTCCGGCAGTTGCAATACCTTAAGGATCTCCGACTCAGGCAGCGGTTCGCCGCGCTCGAGCACACTCACCCGGGCGCGCGCCAGCACATCGTCAGTCAGATCAACGGTTTCACTCATGAGTTCTCCTGTCGCTTTGCATATGATCCCATTGACTCCCCTGACCTCACACGACCCCCCACAGATTCGGACAACGCGGCTCGCGCGGCTGCGAGGAACGCGCCACGATCAGCCGACCCCAGCCCCTCGGGAAGCACGCCTAGCAAGGGCCGCCGGGCCAGATTGGGTAAGTCCTGCAGGTTTTCCTGCGCAGCGATGTCGGGTGCGCTGGGCCAGGAACCGACGATTAGGCCGGCGATGGGAATTCCACGGTTGCGGGCAACCTCCAGCGTTAGCGCCGTGTGGTTCAACGTCCCGAGGCCAGCGGCGACAACCACGATGGTCTCCCCGCCCAACAGCGCCGCGAGATCGGAGAACGTTTCTCCTGCAGCGTTGATTCGCACCAGCAGTCCGCCAGCACCTTCCACCAACACCAGATCGAAGTCGCCCGAAAGCCGCTGGATCGCCGTGACCAACTCGGTAGCCGTGACTTCGGCCAGACCACTCCGGCGGGCGGCCGCCTCTGGACTCAGCGGATCCGGGTAGCGGACGAATTCGAAGATGTCGGTGACTCCGGCTAGGCGTGTTACATCGGCCAAGTCGCCCGGTTCGCCCACCCTAAGGCCAGTTTGAATCGGCTTCACCACGGCCACCCGTTGCCCAGCGTCGGCCGCCACCGCGGCCAGGGCGGCCACCGCGATCGTCTTGCCCACGTCGGTGCCCGTCCCAGTCACCAGAGTGACGTTCACGACTGTCGCACTTCTGCGACGGGGTCGCTCAAATCCACGCTGGACTCCACACCGAGCGGGTTGTCCCGGTACGTTGCGGGCGCTGGGGGGCCGGCGCGCAGCAACTCCTGCACTTGTGCCAACTCGTTGGCCGTGAGACCAGCCTTGGCGGTGATTCGGAGCCGGGAGATGCCATCGGGCACCGACGGTGGCCGGAACACACCTACGTCGACGCCGGCCGTTCGCCAACGCGCTTGTTCCCGGACCGCCACCTCGGGGTCTCCGATCTGCAAAGACAGCACCGCACCGCTCGGGGCGACGCTGGTCCAGCCTGCCGCCACCGCGGCCCTAAACAACTGGGTCGTATGGCTCCACAAGCGCTTGGGCAGGTCTGGCTCGCGGTTCAGTAACCGCAGCACCGCGGCGCTAGCCGCGACCGACGCTGGCGGCAACGCGGTGTCAAAAATGAAGGTACGCGCGGTGTCCACCAGATGATCGATCACGACCTGCTCACCCAACACTGCACCACCGGACGCTGCCAGCGATTTTGACAGCGTAGCGGTGATCAGTACCCCGGGGGCCCCAGCCAGCCCTGCAGCCGCGACCGAACCCGCTCCGCTGTCACCGACCACCCCCAGACTGTGGGCTTCGTCAACCAGCATCGCCGCACCGTGCTGTTCACAAACCCGGTGCAGCGCGGCCAAGTCGGCGGCATCACCGTCCACGCTGAAGATGGACTCAGTGACCACCAGCGCCCGCGGCTGTGTCCGGGTCGCCAGAACCTCCGCCACTGCTGACACCGAACGGTGCGGCACCACTGCAACCTCGGCACGCGACAAGCGAGCCCCATCAATGATCGAGGCGTGGTTGTAGGCGTCTGAGACGATCAGCGTGTCCGCGTCGCACAGTGCGGTCATGACACCAAGGTTGGCGGCATAGCCAGTGCTGAACACTAGGGCCGCTGCGGCGCCGGTGTGCCGGGCCAAGTCATGCTCTAAGTCAGCGTGCGCCTGGGTCGACCCCGCGACCAAGCGAGAGGCCTTCGACCCGGTTCCCCAGCGTGCCACTGCATCGGCTGTGGCTGCCATGATGCGCGGGTCTTGGCTCAGGGAGAGGTAATCGTTGCTAGCCAGGTCAATCAGCTGCTGATCGTGCTTCCTAGCGCGCAGCGTCCGACGCAGCCCAGCCCGGTCACGGTAGCGGGCGTGATCTTCTAGATGTTGCCAGCGGGGATCGGTCATCGAACCACGGCGTCCACGGCGGCTGTGACAGTCGCGGTCAAGGTGTCGACCTCGGCGGGTTGGATCGCAAGTGGAGGCATGAGGATCACCACATCCCCCAGCGGCCGCACCCAAACCCCGTGGCGGCGCGCCCACTGGCAGACGTCGAAGCCAGTGCGCTCCGTCACCGGGTGCACCTCAATGCCGGTCATGGTGCCAATGCGGCGAATCTCCATGACCCCAGGATGATCGGCGAGCGGCGCTAGGTTGCGAGCCAGCTGATCGGCCACGTCCTGCGCGTTTGCCAGTGTGTTGTCCGTGGCCATCAAATCCAGATTGGCCAACGCGGCGGCGGCCGCTGGCGGATTGGCCGTATAGGAGTGGCCGTGGAAGAACGTTCGTGCCGACGCCGGGCTGCCCAAGAAGGCCTCGTAGATTTCCTCGGTGGCCAGCACCGCCGAAAGGGGCAACATCCCGGCGGTGACGCCCTTGCCGAGCGTCAGCAAATCTGGCGAAACACCCGCGTGATCCACTGCCCACATCTTTGCGGTCCGGCCAATGCCCGTGGCTACCTCGTCCGCAATCATGTAGGCGCCAGTGTCATCGCAGATTGCGCGGATGCCCTGCACGAAGCTCGCGTCATGGGTGAGCATTCCGCCGGCACCCTGCACCATCGGTTCGATGATGATGGCGCAGACCTGATCCACGTGAGCCGCCATCAGATCACGCAACTCTTGCAGCACCTCGGCCGCCCGCGCCTGCGCAGATTGCTCCGCTGACCGCACCCCCGGACTACCAACTTGGCGCGTTTCCAGCATGATCGAGCGATAGGTCTGGTGAAACAGTTCAATGCCACCAACACTGACGGCTCCCAGTGTGTCGCCGTGATAGCCCTCGGCGACGTGAACGATCAAGGGCCGGACCCCACCGTTTTGTGCGTGCGCTTGGTAGGCCATTTTGATCGCTGCTTCCACAGCACTACTGCCATCACCGGCGTAGAAGACCCGATTCAGACCGCTTGGCGCGAGTTCCGCAAGCCGCTGCGCCAACTCAATCCCAGGCTCGTGTGTCAGGCCTAAGAACGTGGTGTGATCCAACCGCTGCAGTTGGGAGGTGACGGCCTCCACAATCTTGGGGTGGGCGTGCCCGTGAACGTTGACCCAGAGCGATGAGACACCGTCCAAATATCGGTTACCGTCGGTGTCCCAGAAGTACATGCCTTCGGCGCGGTCCACAACCAACGGATCGTCCCCGAGCCAACGGCTGTGTTGGGTGAAGGGATGCCACACGTGAGCCGCGTCTTTGGCCACTAACGCTTGGGTACGGGCCCTCCTATTGGCTGTGTCCGTCACATCTGTCACATCACCACGCGCTGCGTTGGTGGTCCGCATGCCAGTCATCGCGCCACACCCTCTCTCTGATCGATAGTGCCATCTTGCCCACCCCACACCCAATTCCCGCAGCCCGGCGTCGCACCGATCCGGCGCGGCTCAGGTTCCCTCCGACACGGCCGTGGCGGAAACTCGGGCAGCCACACCCGGTGGCTTTGTGCCAAGATTCTGGTCCATGGACCCCAAACCTCCCCTCCGTGTTGGCCTCGTCGGATTTGGTGTGGCAGGAGCCGCTTTTCACGCCCCCATCATCGCCGCCACGCCCGGGTTGGTGCTTACTGCCGCGGTCGCCACGAATCCGGTGGCCAAAGAGAAACTAGGCGAGCGGTACCCCGACACCCAGATCCTTGCCTCGGTGGACGATCTGGTTGCGCTCGATCCCGACATCGCGGTGGTTGCCACCCCCAACGAAACACACTTCTCCATTGCCCAACAACTCCTCCAGGCGGGCATCGCCACGGTCGTGGACAAACCCCTAGCCACGAGCGTCTCAGAGGCGCAGGCGCTGATCGACACGGCGACCGGGTACGACACGCTGCTCACCTGCTATCTGAATCGGCGTTGGGATGGCGACTTTCGCACCGTTAGGGAACTGATCGATAGCGAAACCCTGGGTGACGTGTTCCGCTTTGAGTCTCGCTTCGAGCGTTGGCGGCCTACCATCAAGCCGGGCTGGAAAGAGCGTCCCACCGCAGGCAGTGGTGTTCTGTTCGACCTTGGGCCCCATCTGATCGACCAAGCGATCCAGTTGTTCGGGCCCCCCACCAAGGTCTACAGCGAGATTCGGACGATCCGGGCGAACGCTGAAGTCGACGACTCCGCTTTCTTGGCCCTGTCCCACGCCGGTGAGGTGACGTCTCATCTGGCGATGAGTGCGATCACCGCCGTTCCCGGGCCTCGCTTCCGGGTTCTAGGCAATGATGCGGGCTACCTGAAGTACGGGTTCGATCCGCAGGAAGCGGACCTGCGTGCCGGCGGGCGACCCGATGGGGTGGGGGCGTGGGGTGAGGAGCCCAAGAGCAAGTGGGGGGAGTTGTGCCAGGGCGAAGAGCGCAGCCCGGTAGCGACACTTCCCGGCTGCTACCCGACCTTCTACACCGAACTCGCCAAGGCCGTCAGAACGGGGGGTGAGCCCCCGGTGGACCCGCAAGACTGTGTGATCGCGCTGAAGGTTATCGAGCAGGCTTTGGGTGAATCCCAGTACCGGTTCCCGACACTGTGAATCTCTTCTAGCGACTTGACCCTGTCCTGGGCGACGGGGTCGCGAACAGTGGGAATCTAAGCCTTGCTGTTGGTCGCCTTCTGGCGTTGCACCCCAAGTGACCCGGACTCATTGAGCAGTGGAGACGCTACCCCAATACGGCCGCAGTGCCAGATTCGATCGCGAGCACCACCAGATTGGTGAATGCGAAGCCCAACAGGACCAAGGAGCCCAAGCCCACCAGCGTGGCGGCGATCGAGGCCCCCGGACGCCGCTGGCCAGAGCGCTTTGCTGTTCGCTTCGCGCGGCCAGCCACAACAAACCCGGTAATAACAACCGCGGCCGCGAGCAGTGCGATGGTTAATCCCGCCCCACCAAACGCCACATAAGACAAGTACAGCCCTGCACCGGACACACCCAACGCCAACCAACCCAGCAGGGATCGGCTGCGGCGGGTTCCGGGGCTACGCCCGGCACCTGCCTGGACTGATCCCGTGGCGTTAGGAGTTCCGGTCGGCGGTGCCAACGCGTTTGGGTTTGGGGCCGGTGCAGTCGGGTCGTAGGTGTAACCAGCCGGCGGGGGTGGCGGGCTTGCAGCTGCGCCGGGCTCGGGCGCCATCGGCCGGCCACAATGCACGCAGGCCGGAGCAGACCGGCTCACCTGCCCGCCACAATCGGGGCAGGCGCGTAGCGCGGTCACCGGGTCGGGAGCCACTGCACCGCCCTGATTGGGCGTCGGCATCGCCACGGTGGCCTCCGTGTCTTCTGGAGGCCTTGGCGCGGCTGGGGTCTGCATCGTGCTGTCTCGCACGTCGTTGGTCCATTGTTGGCCATCCCAGCGCCGGGTCATCGCTTTCGGACTCAGAGGATCGGGATACCAGCCAGCTTTCAAGATGGTTTCCCGTTCATGTTGCATACTCACAGTCTGCTCCGTGGCGGCTGGCGCAAACCAAGCCGGTGGCTCCGTTATAACAATGCGCGGGAACCGTTAACAACCCGCAATCGAGTGGAAGTTGATGTTCGGCGACGGGCCGCGGGGCCAACCCTTACTGGTTGCGGGCAGGATCGCAGGGGCGTTCCGCCGCCGCGCCGTCACCAGCGGCAGCTCGGCCTGCTCCACCTCCGTGCTGCACGCCACCAAGACCGGCCCAACTCAAACGTTGAATCGGAACTCCACGACGTCGCCGTCCGCCATTGTGTAGTCCTTACCTTCGATGCGCAGCACACCCTTACTCCTCGCCGCGGCTAGCGATCCGGCTGCCACGAGTTCGTCGAATGAGATCACATCAGCCTTGATGAAACCTCGCTCGAAGTCCGTGTGAATCACGCCTGCGGCTTGTGGGGCCGTGGCGCCCCGCGGGATTGTCCAGGCCCGAGACTCCTTGGGGCCTGAGGTCAAGTACGTCTGCAGGCCCAGGGTGTCGAAACCGACCCGTGCCAGCGCACGGATGCCAGATTCCTCTTGTCCGATACTACTGAGCAACTCTGCGGCTTCCTCCTCGGAGATTTCCACCAGTTCGGACTCCACTTGGGCGTCCAAGAACACCGCTTCAGCGGGAGCCACAAGCTCGGTCATCGTACGGCGGAACTCTGGATCCCCCAACTGCTCCTCGTCGGCGTTGATCACATATAGAAACGGCTTGGCAGTAAGCAGAAATAGTTCACGGATTGGGGTGGTGTCCATGTCGGAGGCAAACAGCGTTTGACCCGAATCCAGCACCGCTTGCGCCTCTTTGGCCGCCTCCAGCACCTCGACGCGCGTCTTGTCGCCGCGGGCTTCCTTCTCGAGGCGTGGAATCGCCTTCTCGAGCGTTTGTAGGTCGGCCAGGATCAGTTCAGTATTGATCGTCTCCATGTCCTCAGCAGGAGAAACCTTTCCATCCACATGCACGACGTCGGGATCGCTAAACGCGCGCAAGACCTGGCAAATCGCATCGGACTCGCGGATATGGGAGAGAAACTTGTTCCCAAGCCCTTGCCCTTCGCTAGCGCCACGAACGATTCCCGCGATGTCCACAAATGTGACCGTGGCCGGGATTGTCTTTGCCGAGTTGCTGATATCTGCGAGTCTGTCGAGGCGGTCGTCCGGAACCGGCACCACGCCCGTATTGGGTTCGATGGTTGCGAAGGGGTAGTTCGCGGCCAGGGCTCCGTCTGAGTCGTGCGTCAACGCGTTGAACAGGGTGGATTTTCCGACGTTGGGCAGCCCAACGATTCCAATGCTTAGTGCCACGGAACTCAGTGTAGGTGCGACCTAGCCCTTGGAATGAATCGAACGCCGCACAGGAGGATCGAAGGTCAGCCAGCGCTAGCGGAATCGCCATGGAGGCCCGGTGGAACGGCGTGCCACACGCCGAGTTGCATGCGCAAGGTAAGCCGGTTAGCGCGAGGGGTCCGGACGACATTCGACCATTGGCCAGAAGGGGTGCGGCAGCCCGATCGGTCGGATGTCTGGCCGAAGGGCCGGTTCACCGCACCGGTGTCGGACCCAAGGCTCATACTCCAGATGAGGCGAGATCAGGCCGACTCCGTTCGAGCAGCACTGGTCGTCGGGCCGGTTCTGCTCGAGAAGTACCGATCTTCGAGCAGCACCGATCTTCGGCCAGTACCGATCTTCGGCCAGTACCGATCTTCGGCCAGTACTGCCCTGGGGCCTTTACTGCTCGTCGGGACACATCCAACAGGTGAGGAGACAACGGGTATGGAAGCAACAACGGGAACAGGGTCAACCCTGGGTTTGGTGCTGGCGATTCTCATCGCGCTGGCGGTTGGCCTCATCATCGGCGCCCTTTGGGTTCGTTCCGTGACGACGGCTCGGGGCAAAGCACAGGCTGCCCAGTTGGCTGCAGAGCGGGCCGAGTGGGCGACCGAGCTAGGCAAGGAGCAGCGTCGTACTGATCTGTTGACCGGGCAACTCAACAGTGAACGAGCCAGCCTTGGCCAGGCCCGCACGGAGTTGGAGCGGGAACGTCTGAACAGCAAACAAATCGATCAGACGATGGCCCCGTTGCAGGCCTTGGTGAATCGGCTCGGCGAACAGCAGTCCAGCTCCGAACGGGCGCTACAACGGTCAAACGCGGAACTGAAGGATCAGGTGACAAGCCTGGGAAGCCAGCTCACACAAGCCACCCAAACCTTCGATGCTGCCAGTAAGGGGGTGGGGGCAGAGACGCGTCGCCTGACACAGGCACTTTCCCGGTCCGAGACGCGCGGGACCTGGGGAGAAATGCAGCTGCGCCGCTTGGTGGAAGCCGCGGGCATGATCAATCACGTCCACTTTGTGGAGCAGGACCACATCAAGACCGAATCCGGTACCCGTCGCCCGGACATGGTCGTGGACCTCGCCGGCGACCGCCGCATTGTGGTGGACTCCAAAGTGCCGCTGGACAGTTTTCTGCGCATGAACCCTGACACGTCCGAGGCCACCGAACCTCATCAGCGAGCGGCTCACGCCGATGCGGTGGCCGGCCATGTGAAGGAACTCTCGAAGAAGTCGTACTGGAAACAGTACGACTCCCCCGATTTTGTCGTGCTCTTCTTGCCTGCGGAGAGTCTGCTCAGTACGGCTCTGACAGCGCGGCCCGACTTGCTGCAAACAGCCTTTGACGCGAACATCATTTTGGCCACCCCAACGACGCTCCTGGCACTGCTACGCACCGTGGCTTACGCCTGGCAGCAACTCGAGGTTGCCCGGCAAGCCAAAGAAATCCAGGAACTTGGCAAGACGTTGCATGATCGGCTCCGCGTGATGGCGCAGCACTTCCAGAAGTTGGGGGTGTCCCTCACCGGATCCGTAACTGCCTACAACCAGACCGTGAGCTCGATGGAGTCTCGGGTATTGCCGACAACACGGAAGTTCGCAGACCTAGCGGCAACGCCGGATCCGCTTAGTGACCTGTCCACACTCACAACCAACCCACAGGCACTCGCGGAACAACGGTGGGAGGTGGAACTCACAACCGTCGCTGATCCGATCCCTGATGCAGAGGTGGCCGATGTCACCGCTCCCGAACCCGCAACCGCGGAGGAACGCCGAACCGCTTAGCGAGGATCGCTGTGGCGTTGGCCGGGCTAGGGCCGCTCGCCTTGCCGTATTCGGCCACTCCCAAGACATGCCGACCCCGCTGCCCAATTCCGGTGCAGCGGGAACATATCTTTGAGACGTGGCATTCAGCTCCCCGGCCCACCCACGGCCATCAACCCCGCCCGGACCGGATTCGACGGCGCCGGAACTTGTGGTGTCGCAATCACCCCAGTCCGAGCTCGACCCGAGCCCGATGCCGCAGTCGGCCAGGCCGGAAGAGCGCTTCCAGCCGATCATCAACCTGAATGGTCGGGGTGTTTTGCTTTTCGTCCTTTTCGCCACCATGGTCAGCGGCGCGATTGGTCTCGTCGTCAGCGGCGCAACGGTGTTTCCACCGCTCGCCGGCTGGGGCATGTTGCTCTCGACGGTGCTCGGTGCAGCAGTTGTGCGCAGGCCAGACCGCTTGGTTGCGTTGTGGTGCGGCCCAGTGGTCCTGGCAATCACGGTTGCTGTGCTGGGTCAGATCACCTTGCTCGGGGCGACACCCACTCTGGTGCGGGAGTTTTCCATGTTTTGGGCCGCGATGTCGTCCGCTGCTCCCCTGCAGCTCCTCGCCGTTGCCTTGGCTGCGCTGGTCACCCGGTGGCGCTTCAGCGGTAGCACACCCGACCGGAAATCTGCGACGAACTAGGCACGAGCCGCTTTCGCGCGATTTCGGGTTCGCAACTCCTTCGGCAATGAAAAGACCAGCGTCTCTTCCATCGCTGCGACCTCTTCGATATCGGCATAACCTCGCTCGGCAAGCCAGTCCAGCACGCGGGTCACCAGCAACTCCGGGACTGAAGCGCCGCTGGTGACACCGACTGTGGTGACGCCGTCCAAGATGTTCTTAGGCAATTCCTTTGGATCATCCACACGGATCGATGATCGAGCTCCCGCCTGGAGCGCGACTTCAACCAGACGAACACTGTTGGACGAATTAGCGGAGCCAACAACGATCAGCAGGTCACAACGCTCCGCCAGAATCTTTACGGCCGTCTGCCGGTTCTGCGTTGCATAGCAGATGTCATCACTGGGCGGGTCCACCAAATGCGGGAACCGGGAGCGCAGGATCTCTACGGTCTCCATGGTTTCGTCAACTGAAAGGGTGGTCTGGGACAGCCAAGCCAGTTTCTCGCCGGGGATATCGATCTCCCGGGCGTGAGCTGGACCGTCCACAATCGTGATGTGGTCAGGCGCCTCTCCGGCGGTACCAACAACCTCTTCGTGGCCTTCGTGACCGATCAGGAGGATCTGATAACCCTCCTTGGCGTACCGCTTAGCTTCATTGTGCACCTTGGTCACTAGTGGGCAGGTCGCGTCGATCGCCTGCAGGTTGCGCTCCGCGGCCTCCTCGTGGACCGTAGGAGCCACGCCGTGGGCTGAGAATACGACAGTCTCCCCACGTGGCACCTCGTCAGCTTCCTCAACGAAGATGGCGCCTCGACCCTGCAGATCCTCCACAACATGGCGGTTGTGCACAATCTCTCGGCGGACGTACACGGGTTGGCCCCGCACCTCAATGGCTTTTTCCACCGCTTCGATTGCCCGCTCGACGCCTGCGCAATACCCGCGGGGCGCGGCCAACAGCACCTTCCGACCAGAGTTCTTTGCCTCAGCGAGCGACGGACCGGATTCAGCAGACATGATCTCATCGTAGGCGCTGCGACCACTCTGCGAAACTCTCGTTCACTGCCACCGAAATCCCCGCTGGCACCCAACTCCGCCGACTGGCACGATACGGTGCCACTACGTGCAACTTCGCGTTGACACTGAACTCGTTTCAGCAGATTGAGATTCAGTTGGCGTATGCGCTTTGGCGAATAGACAGAAGGACCGGTTTTGGGGGTGGTCGCGTGGTCGCGAAGAGCTCACCAGAGCAGCCGATGCCGGTCCGGACCGCCTCGCGACTGCTGGGGGATTGGATTCGGCGCACGGGTGCGATCTGGGTGGAGGGGCAAATCTCGCAGTTGCGCCGCCGCGGCAGCACCGCTTGGATCACGCTGCGCGACACGGACGCCGACATGTCGATTCCGCTCGTAACGGCCACGGGCAAACTTATGGGCGAGCACGGCGTGGTCAATGAAGGTGACCGAGTGATCCTGCAGGCCAAGCCGGACTACTTCGCGAAGCAGGGAACGCTCAACTGGCGGGTCTCGGAAATCCGCCCGGTCGGCATCGGGGCCCTGCTGGCTCAGATCGAGCAACTGAAGCAAACGCTGGCGGCCGAGGGATTGTTTGACGCAGACC
>JAHZKU010000300.1 GCA_022600255.1 Actinomycetes bacterium
CTTGGGTGTTCCAAGCTGGCTTCGATCAAGTCAGGCCCCTCCACGTCCCCTACGTCCATTCCGAGGTCGGCCACTATTCCGGCGACGGAACTGGTACTAGACCTGTGCAACCCCGTTACGACGATTGACACTGGGGACCTCCAATTGAGACGTAGATCGTCCGATGATGGTGGGTGGGGTATGGGAGCGTTGTAGTACTAGCAATCGGCAAGGCGACGGTGGGCTCTGATGGAGCTAAGGGAAGCTGGGGAGCCTTGGCCTGTGACGATACGGCGACCACCTAAAGGGTGCTAGGAGCGAGTCGGGTGGGGTGGCCTGGCGGAGTCGTAGAGCCGGGGTCGTACTTTTCTCGGTCGGCAGGGGTAGACTCGGTGTGGTGAAAACGAAGCAACAGGCTGCCCAGACGAGGGCGGTTACGTCTGTACGGGCGTCGCAATACTCGTTTTGGGGTAACCGGGACCTGCTTTGGGCACTAGGCAAGCGCGACTTGCAGGCCCGCTTTAAGAACACCGTCCTCGGTTGGGCTTGGTCGCTGATCGTTCCGCTGGCGCAAGTCGCAATCTACTCACTGGTTTTCTCCGTAATCTTCCGAGCAAAGCCGCCTGAAATGGGGAATGGGGAGCCGGGGATCTTCGCGGTTTGGCTGTTCTGCGGGATCATCGTGTGGACTCTGTTCGCACAGGCACTGGGCCGAGGGACGGGTAGTCTCTTGGCTGCACGTCCGTTGCTTCAGAAGGTGTACTTCCCGTCCTACGTCGCGAGCTTCTCGGTGGTGGTGGGCTTGGCCGTACAGTCCGCAATCGAGTTCAGTCTGCTGCTCGCCATTCTTGCGCTATTGATGAACGTAAGCTGGACTTGGCTCCTGCTCCCAGTGCTGTTCTTGGCACTACTGGTTTTTGGGGCCTGTATCGGATACATTTTCGCGCTGGCGAACTTGTACTACCGCGACGTGAGCCAAGCTGTGCCGGTAATCCTGCAGTTTGGATTCTTCCTCTCGGCGATCATCTATCCGCTTTCCTTGGTCCAGGAGGAGGCTTACGGCATTCCGGTCCGGACACTCATCGAACTGAACCCGATGACGCAGTTCATCCAAACGGCGCGCGACTTGTTGTATGAACTCACGCTTCCTTCTGTAGCTTCGGTTGGATATCTTCTGGCCTGGCTGCTGTTGGCGATGGGTGCCTGCTCATTCGCCTACCGTCGTTGGGGGCAAGATGTTGGAGAGATGACTTGAGCGACTTTTCGATTCGCGCGGTGGACCTCTCCAAACGATTCCGGCAACAGACCGAACGGCGAACCAGCCTCAAGGAGCTGTTCATCCGAGGCCGAGGTTCGCAGCCGGAAGCCTTCTACCCTCTTCGAGACGTCTCCTTCACGCTGAAGCCTGGGGAATCGATGGGAATTCTGGGTAGGAACGGAGCCGGCAAGTCGACGGCATTGAAGGTGATCGCTGGCCTATATCGGCCCACCAGCGGGACGTTAGAGGTGAAAGGCCGAGTATCCACGCTCCTGGAACTCGGCGCCGGGTTTCACCCGGAGTTGACCGGTCGGGAGAACATCCAGCTAAACGCTGTGCTCTTGGGGCTGTCTCGCGCACACATGGACGAAGGGCTAGACCGAATCATTGATTTCACTGGTCTACGAGACTTCATCGACGAACCAATCAAGACCTACTCAAGTGGCATGAAGGTCCGGCTGGCTTACGCGATTGCCGTGGAGATTGAGCCAGACATCCTGATCATCGACGAAATCATCGCGGTTGGTGATCAGGATTTCCGAGAGCAGTGCTTCGCACACATCAAGAAGATCAGGCAGAGCGGCGCCACGATGGTGATCGTTTCTCACTCCATGGCCACTTTGAGCGAGCTATGCGATACAGCGCTCTGGCTGGATAAAGGCAGAACTCACATGTTGGGTCCAGTCGATGAGGTCACCCAAGCCTATGCAGCCAGTGCCGCCAAACCTTCTACCGCAGCCAACTAAGAGTTGACCCGGGTCATGCGTCCACTAGAACCAATGAAGGTTCTCATTCGGGCTGTTCCGGCGACGCCCGTGGGGGCTGTGCCGGGGTAGGTCCGAGTGTGGTTGCGTTGTCGAGCAGCGGCTACTGGTGGCTGCCAGATGACCTTGCAGCGTTCCAGCGAGCCGGTACGTTTCCCACGTTTGGGTCTTCTTGGTGTGGGATCTGGCTCGACTATGGATGCGCCCCAAGTCCCACCACGCACCCACTTTCGGAACGCCGTGGCCTTGGTAGCCGCCATCGCTAAGCAGTCAGCCGTAGTCGTCAAGGGCAGACACCGCCGCATCCGCGCGGCCGTCGAACACGTCATCGCCAGACTCAAAGACTGGTAAATCCTGCGGCAACGCCGCAGACGGGGCACAGCCACGATCAACCAAACCCTCCAAACCGTCGCAGGGCTCTGGAACCTCAAGAGGGAATTACGGGTCAACTCTTGGAGTGTGGGGGACCCAGACCCAGCTAGCTGCGCCAGCGTGACGGCCCGCGAGTCAGTTGCCGCTTCCCCGCGCTACTTGCTGGTTTTCACCGAATCCAGCAGTAGCCCGGCGATGTCGACAACTTCGACGTCCTCAGCTAGCCCCTCTTGCTGACGTACCGTTACGCCGTCGTTCAGCATGACCGAACAGAACGGGCAGGCAACAGCAATCTTCTCGGCCCCGGTGTTGATCGCTTCGTCGGCGCGGTTCTGGTTCACCCGCGTCCCTAGCGTTTCTTCCATCCACATACGGGCACCGCCGGCGCCACAGCAGAACGACTTCTCACCGCTGCGTTCCATCTCGACGAGATCCACTCCTGGCACGGACTTCACGAGTTCACGCGGTGGCGTATAGATCTTGTTGTGGCGACCGAGGTAGCAGGGGTCGTGGTAGGTCACCTTGTCATCCACCGGGGTCACCGGGGTGAGCCTCTTCTCCTGCAGGAGGGTGCTGAGTAACTGCGAATGGTGCACGACCTCGTAGTCGCCGCCGAACTGCGGGTACTCTCGGCCGATTGAGTTCAAGCAGTGGGGGCAGGTGACGACGATCTTCTTGGCGCCCACCTCGTTCAATACCTCCACGTTCTGGACCGCCTGCATGTAGAAAAGGGGCTCGTTGCCAGCGCGACGTGCGGGATCTCCGGTGCAGGACTCCCCCTCGCCGAGGACCATGAAGTTAACGCCTGCCACGTGCAGCAGTTCGGCCACGGACTTGGTGGTCTCCTTGGCCCGATCCTCATAAGCACCCGCGCAGCCCACCCAGAATAGGTACTCCACGTCGTCGGGGATCTTCTCTTCGCCGTTGGCGCCGAAGACCTTGACCTCGAAGTCGACTTCCTCGATCCAGGCGTTGCGAACGTTGGCGTTCATCCCCCAAGGGTTGCCCTTGTTCTCAAGGTTCTTGAACAAGCCGTTCAACTCGCTGGGGAACTCACTTTGGATCATGACTTGGTGCCGGCGCATGTCCACGAAGTGGTCGATGTGCTCGATATCTACCGGACATTGCTCGACACAGGCGCCACAGGTGGTGCAGGACCACAGTGCGTCCTCATCGATGACTGGGCCCTCGTCGGAGCGATGGCCGACGGGGTCGTAGCCGTCCGTGATGCGCAGGGGATCGAACTCACGGCTGCCGACCAGTTCGCGCCCCACCTCGTGCTGCACAGACTCGGGCATTGTGGCCAGGATTTCCTCGTCGACATCGCCTAAGTCGGGATTCTTTCCTTCGCGGGCCTCTTGCACCGCCATCACGTAGGGGGCCTTCTTGAAAGCGTGGTCCCGCAAGTCCATCATCATCAGCTTGGGAGACAGCGGTTTCTCGGTGTTCCACGCCGGGCATTGTGACTGGCAGCGACCGCACTCGGTGCAGGTCGCCATGTCCAGCAAACCCTTCCAAGTGAAGTCCTCCACCCGGCCGCGGCCGAACAGGTCGTCCTCGCCTGGATCTTCCAGATTGATCCGTTCCTCGCCGGTGTACATCGGTAAGGAGCGGCCCCAGTGCGTTGGGGCGGCGGGACGTACCTACGTTGATTGGCGCCGTGAATACGTGAAGGTGCTTGCTGTGCAGCACGATCAGGAGGAAGCCAAGGATGACACCAACGTGCAGCCAGATGCCGATGGTTTCGATCCATTCGTTGGCGGTGGGGCCTAGCGGTGCCAAGAGAGCGGCCACCCACTCCGAGGCGAAGCCATAGGATAGCCCGGCCGCTTCTGAATCACCGCCGTAAGCCGGGGTGTTGATCTTGGCTCCGCGGTAAAGGAGAAGCGTCCAAACCACGTTAAAGATGAAGAACAGCACCAACCAAGCGCCGCTGGTGTGGGAGCCGAAGAAGCGTGACGAACGGCCCAGCTTCTTGGGATCTTGCCGCAATCGCAGAATCGCGAAGATCACGATGCCGATCGTGACGAGGACGACGAACAGATCTTGCGAGAAGCGGATGATTGGCCATTCGCCGATAAACGGGAAGGCGAAGCCAGCGATGAACAGTTCCACAAAGGCCTCGAGCACGGTAATCCCGAGCACGATAAAACCGGCGAAGACCAGCACGTGGGCAATGCCGGGAACGGTCCACTTCAGCAGCTTCCGCTGTCCTAGGACTTCGGTCAATTCGGCTTGGAGTCGTAGACCCTTCTGGTCGGTGCGTTCCACCGTGGGTTGGCCAGACCGGATGAGGTTGTTGAGGAATAGCACCCGCCGGACGGCGAAGAATCCTGCCACCAGAATGATGACAATGCCGACTCCGGCTCGCAGTGCGATAGACGGTTCCATTCCCAGCCTCCAACTCGGGCCCATGTGGGCAGCCACTGGCTCAAGGTTACCGGTCGGTACGCCCGCTGCGTCACGGACGGCTGACCCGGCGTTGTGATCTTCTGCACCCAGCAACCCCCTCTGGGGCTATGATTCCAAGTATGTGAAGTAACTTGATGGGAGTAGACTCAAGTTACTGTGGACAAACGCCATCAGATGACACTATGCTGGTGATAGTAAGGATGCAGCCAGCCTGATGATAAGAAGCTAAGGGCCGGGCGCATCAGGACGTTTTGGGCCGATCGTGTTTCTGCCGAGCGTCTAGGGCTCGCAATGGCCCACAATCCAATAACTCAGAGCCTATGGAGGAACATATGAGCCGTGCAGTCGGCATTGACTTGGGAACAACAAACTCCGTTGTTGCCGTCCTAGAGGGTGGCGAACCCACCGTCATCACAAACTCCGAAGGAGGCCGCACGACGCCGTCGGTCGTGGCCTTCGCGAAGAACGGGGAAGTCCTCGTGGGCGAGGTGGCCAAGCGCCAAGCCGTTCAGAACTCGGATCGCACGATCCGCTCCGTCAAGCGTCACGTCGGCACCAACTGGGATGTTGACATTGACGGCAAGAAGTACACCGCGCAAGAGATCAGCTCACGTACGTTACAGAAGTTGAAGCGCGATGCTGAGGCCTATCTAGGTGACACTGTCGGTGATGCCGTCATCACGGTTCCCGCGTACTTCAACGATGCCCAGCGGCAGGCAACCA
>JAHZKU010000029.1 GCA_022600255.1 Actinomycetes bacterium
CCACAACGCAGGGTGACGCGAAACTGAATGCGGGCGCGGATGTCATCTCGCCGGGCACGGCTGTCATCGACGTTTATGGTGCGGATGACGCCAAGCTGTACGACGTGAACGTGACAGCGACCGAGGGCGGCGCCTCGTAAGCCCAACCCCGCTAAGAAACGCGGCTCGGCGGAGTCACTGGAGGGCTTTGGTGATGAAGTCGCCGACCGCTTGGCTTTCCACCAGAAAGCCATCGTGGCCGTGTTTGGAAGTGATCACGGTGAGCGGTGCCGCCTGCGGAATGAGGTCGCACATCTGCTCTTGCAGCCGGATTGGGTAGAGCCGGTCAGAGTCCACGCCAGCCACCCAGACGGGAACCTGAACCCCCCCGAGCACCTGCTCGAGGTCACCACGACCGCGAGAAACGTCGTGGGTATTCATGGCGTCGGTTAAGGAAACGTAACTGCCAGCGTCGAATCTCTCGGCAAGTTTGCTGGCGTGATGGTCGAAATACGATTGCACGGCAAAACGCCCTGCGCCAGGGTGGCGGCCCGAGATGAAGTCAGTGTGCGGGTCTTCGTCCGGTTGAGGTTGGGTACCGAACCTTTCGTGCAGTTCGGCCTCGGTGCGGTAGGAGAGGTGCGCGAAACGACGGGCCACCCCGAGCCCACTAGTCGGCTGTGATCCCGTTGCGTAGTAGTCGCCGCCCTGCCAAGCCGCGTCGGTGGTGATCGCCTCAATCTGGGCCGTTTGGAGCGCGATCTGGTCTGCCGTCGCCGCAGCTCCAGTGGCCACGATGATGGCTGATTCCAGGCGTTGTGGGTAGAGCAAGGCCCATTCCAGGGCACGCATTCCGCCCATCGATCCGCCGACAACGGCGCGAAAGGATGTGATACCGAGTTCGTCGGCAAGACGGGCCTCTGTGGCGACCTGGTCGCGCACAGAGATTCGGGGCCAGCGAGACCCCCAAGGTCTGTCATCTGGGGCTAGCGATCCGGGGCCGGTGGTTCCCTGGCATCCGCCAAGTACGTTGGCGGCCACCACAAACCAAACGTTTGTGTCGATGGCTTTGCCGGGTCCGATGATGGCGTCCCACCAGCCGGGGGTCAGTTGCCCGGCTTGCGTGGATCCGGCCGCGTGCGCATCACCGGTTAAGGCATGTTCCACCAGGATTGCGTTGTTTCGGTCAGGGGAGAGCGTTCCCCAGGTTTCGTAGGCAACGGTGACGGCGGGCAGAACCGTCCCGAACTCCAGCGCGAGTTCCCCGACGTCAGCAAACTGGCGATTGGCCACTGGGTCTCCCTCCCGCCACACGGTGGCGGTGGGAGGGAGCTCCAGGTGGTTCATGCGTTGATTTCTGCCTTTGCTGCGTCGAAGCCGAAGTCGAGATCGGCCAGGATGTCATCAATATTCTCCAAGCCAACCGCCAGCCGCACCAAGCCGGGGGTAACCCCAGCGGAGACTTGCTCTTCGGGTGTCAACTGGGCGTGCGTGGTTGAGGCCGGATGGATCACCAAGCTGCGCACATCACCAATATTGGCCACATGGCTGTGCAACTGCAGGGATTCCACGAACTTGCGTCCGGCGTCCACGCCGCCTTCGATTTCGAATGCCAGCACGGCCCCGGCTCCGTTGGGAGCGTACTTGTTTGCCAGTGCGTGCCACGGGCTACTGGGCAGACCGGCGTAGTTGACACTGATGACTTCGTCTCGCTTGGTGAGCCAATCGGCCACGGCCTTGGCGTTTTGGACATGGCGCTCCACCCGCAGTGAAAGGGTTTCTAGCCCCTGCGCAATCAACCATGCGTTGAAGGGCGCCACCGCTGAACCCATGTCACGAAGCAGTTGCACCCGCGCTTTCATGATGAACGAAACGTTGGCACCAAAGTCTGAGTCAGGTCCAAGGTCGCGGCCATACACGATGCCGTTATAGCTCGGGTCCGGCTCGTTGAAACCGGGGTACTTCGCTGGCTCGGCGGTGAAGTCGAAACTGCCACCATCCACAATCACACCAGCGATTGCGCTCCCGTGACCACCGAGGTATTTGGTCGCGGAATGAACCACGATGTCGGCCCCCCACTTCAGCGGATTGACCAAGAATGGGGTGGCAACCGTATTGTCGATAATCAGCGGGACACCCACATCGTGGGCCACGGCAGCCACGGCCTCGATATCCAGAACGTCATTCTTGGGGTTTGCGATGGACTCCCCGAAGAACGCTTTGGTGTTGGGCTGGACGGCGGCGCGCCAAGACGCAGGGTCGTCAGCATCTTGCACGAACGAAACCTCGATGCCGAACTTCGGCAATGTGTGGTGGAACAGGTTGTAGGTTCCGCCATACAGGCTGGGGCTGGACACGATGTGATCCCCAGCCTCGGCCAGGTTCAAGATGGCTAGCAGCTCGGCGGCTTGGCCGCTGGACACCAACAGAGCACCGACGCCACCTTCGAGTGCGGCGATGCGATCCTCCACCGCAGCCTGGGTGGGGTTCATGATGCGGGTGTATATGTTGCCAAGCTCCGACAGCGCGAACAGGTTGGCAGCATGCTCGGTGCTGTTGAACGTGTATGAGGTGGTCTGGTAGATCGGGAGCGCTCGGGCGTTGGTGGCTTCGTCCACATTCTGGCCGGCGTGGATCTGCTTGGTCTCAAAGGACCAGGAGTCGTTCATCTGAATTCTCTTTCGTGTGAGTTGTGATTTTGTCGATTCTGCTTAGGTGTGGGCGGATTCGCCCGAAGTGATGTCGTTGAAGAGCACCACGCGGGTGCCGGTTCATGCTCCAACGACGGCCCGCATTCGCTGCGTTGTGTTCATGGTGAACCTCCACATATGGGGTCCGCAGACCCGCGCTTGCCGTTGGTGCGGCCTGGTCTTCACCTGGAGCACCCCACCGCGGAGGAGGGTTGCTGTTCGACAAGCCAGGGCTAAGTGTCGAACTCTTGACCTGCCCTGAGTATGCCATGAGGCAAAACGGAATGACAAACACTGTGGACCGCGCCGATTGGCCGCAAGATTCTCACGAATGGGCGACGCTTCGGCGAGGGACTAGCTGGGCTTGCGGTCGGCGGAATCGGGCCCAGCTGCTCGTCACAGGGTCGCCCCCGCATGCGTGGGGTCCGCGTCTTGGCCCAGCACCTCATCGGCCACGGTCCGGAACACATCGGCAAGTTGCGGAAAGAAGCGGCGCTGCGCATGAGACTGCCGCCAGAGCATCCCGATCTCCCGGCGGGGTGCGATTCCAGCGAATGGGTACGTCCGCAGGTCCGGGTTGGCAGGGACAGGCGGAGTGACCGCCAGCCGCGGTAGCAAGGTCGCGCCTGAGCCTGCGGCCACCATCTGGCGCAGCATCTCCAGGCTGGTTGCTCGAAACTCGCCCTCAGCGACACCCGCGATTTGGCAGACGGCTAATGCTTGCTCGCGCAAGCAGTGCCCTTCTTCTAAGAGCATCATGTGCTCCCCGGCTAGTGCTGACATGTCCACCGGGCTCGGTAGCGGTGGGCGCGTAGCCGGAACGGCGAGCAGGAACTCTTCGGCGAATAGCCGTTCCACACGTAGGCCCGGTACCGAAACCGGGAGGGCTAGGATCCCCACGTCCAAGTCGCCTGCGGTGAGGTCGGCCAGAATCTGGCTGGTTTTGGCCTCAACGAGTTGCATCTCCAGCTTTGGGAAGCGGGTGCGCATCTGCGGCATCACGTGTGGGATCAGGTAAGGGCCCAGGGTGGGGAAAACCCCAAGCCGTAGCGTGCCCTGCCCATTTTCCCCGCTGGCGCGGGCGATCTCGCCGATATCGACCGCCTCACGCAGAATCGTGCGAGCGCGGCCAACAATCCGTTCTCCAACCGCGGTCAGCAGCAGCGGCCGGGTTCCCCGTTCCACGACCTCGACCTGCAACTCCGCCTCCAGCTTGCGGATTTGCGCGGACAGCGTCGGCTGGCTGACGCCACAGGCGGCAGCGGCTTTACCGAAATGCCGCTGATCAGCTAGCGCCACTAGGTACTGCAAGTTGTTGAGGTTCATACCTCGGTTGTCTGCAACTCTTCAGCAGGGGCGGAGGTTCTAATCAGGTAGTCGAAGGCGCTCAGTGCGGCAGTCGCCCCGCCACCCAGTGAAACGACGATTTGCTTGAAGGGGGTGTCTGTACAGTCTCCGCCAGCGAACACGCCAGGCAGCGAGGTACGGCCGTGGTTGTCGATCAGGACTTCCCCGTCCTCTGACAGCGCAACAGACTCGGCTAGCCATTCCGTGTTCGGCAGCAGCCCGATCTGGACGAAGACACCGTCAAGATCGCGGCGGTGGACTTCTCCGGTCTGGCGGTCTTGGTAGTCCAGGCCGATGACTTTCTGGCCGTCGCCGACCACCTCGGTGGTTGCCGCATTGGTCAAGATGTCCACGTTCGCCAGACTGCGCAGCTTGCGCTGCAGAACGTCATCGGCGCGCAGCGAATCCATGAATTCGATCAGTGTCACGTGGCCCACGACGCCAGCAAGGTCG
>JAHZKU010000030.1 GCA_022600255.1 Actinomycetes bacterium
CACGGCCACTGCGTTCGCGGTGGCTGCGAACGTGAAAGACGGCACGATGACCTCATCACCGGGACCAATTCCTAGCGCCAGCAGCGCTAAGTGGAGGGCTGACGTGCCGGAGTTCACTGCCACCGCTTGAGGCCCGGCCACCGCGTGGGCGAACTCCTGCTCGAACGCGGCCACCTCGGGGCCCTGGGCCAACATCCCAGAACGCATCACGGCGTCGACCGCAGCGCGCTCGGCGTCGCCGATTTCGGGTTTGGCAGCGGGAATCATGAAGAAGCCTCCGTCAGTTCTTGGCCAATTTGGCGATACGTCCGCCCGGACTCTGCGCACTTGTACATCTCTTCGCCCAGAGGGGTCAGGCGGTGACCGGCGTGCCCCACCCATCCAATGCGGCGGGCCGGGCTGCCAGCCACTAGGGCAAAGGCCGGCACATTATTCACGACAGTCGAGCCGGCGGCTACCATGGCCCAAGCCCCGATATGGACCGGTGCTACACAAACCGCGCGGGCGCCGATCGCGGCCCCGGTATCCACCGTGACCCCAACCGCTTCCCAATCCGACGCTTGTTTCAAGGAGCCGTCAGGATTGATCGCGCGCGGGTATTGATCGTTGGTGAAGACCGCGGCAGGTCCAACGAAGACCCCTTTGGCAAGCCGGGCTGGCTCGTAGATCAAGGCATAGTTCTGTACCTTGCAGTTCGCGCCAACGCTGACGCCGGTCCCGATGTAGGCGCCACGGCCCACGATGCAGTCCTGCCCGAGGTCAGTGTCTTCGCGGACCTGGGCGAGATGCCAGATACTGCAGCCACTGCCGATACTGGCCGATTCAGCGACGTCAGCACCGGGAGCAATCCGGACGTCTGATCGCTGGGCAGCATCGGTTGAGCGCCTTGGCCCAGATTGCGAACTCACCGCACCAGTATGGGCCATGACCAGCGTTGGGCTTGGCACCGACCTGACCAGGATTTGCCTGCGCTGCCGAGCCCGGCGGTATCGATAGCGAGCCCTTACGAGCCGGCGTCTTGGCCAGTAGCTGGTTTGCGCTTCTTCTTAGCGCCAGCCTTGCGCCGGGTAGTGCTGCCCTTTTCCGCGCCATCAAGGGGCCCAGGGTTGGGGCGACCTGCAGCGCTCATGGGCTGGCGCAGTTGATCCATCTGCAGATCCCAAGCCTTGACGCCGCCGATAATGCCAGCCGAGTTCGGCACTACCAAGATGGCTCCGCCGACGGCGAGAAGGTCGCGTTGCTCAATACGAGCCCCATTCCCACCACCGATATACAGCCGATCCCACTCAAAGACCGGCCGCAATCCGATCAATACGTCGCGGACGCGCCGTGACCACGCTCTATCACCCATCCTCTTGCGCGATGCGTCCCCGATATACGTGTCATAGATCCGGCCGCGGCGCACCGGGGCGCGAGAAATCTCTAGGTGAGGCAGCAACGTGCCATCGTCGAAGATCGCGCAGCCAAGCCCGGTTCCTAAGGTGAGCACGACTTCGAACCCAAAACCGGTGACCGCACCAGCCGCAGCGACCTCAGCATCGTTCAGCACGATTGCAGGAAGGCCTAACGCCTCTGACAGTGCGTCGCGGATATCGAAGTTCCGCCACTGCTCCACCAGTTCAGGAATCACCTTGGTGTGCGGACCACTCTGGGTGATGTAGTGCGGTGTCGAAACAACCCGGCCGTGGCGAATCATTCCCGGCATCCCGACCGTCAGGCGACTTGCGGCCGGTAGTTCACCGGCGATGCCGGCGATGATGCCCACGAACCGGTCCGGTGGCAACGGATACGGCGTGCGCACCCGCACCTGATCCGCTGTCATCTGACCGAGTTCGTCTAGGACCGAACCTTTGATACCAGTTCCGCCGCAGTCAACGGCAAGTGTCAGAGTCACCGGTCCATCGTGCCGCAGATCACGGTCCCGGGTGGGTCATTGCAGGGGATCGGTGGCTGGCAACTAGCATTGTCGTATGGATCACATCCTCGCGTCCTGAGTAGGGTTCTCGTCGGCGGCGACGTAGGGTAAACACGAGGTAAACGTCAACTTAGGAGGCGGCTATGCGCGTCTTCGTGCCCTCGGAGACACAGCCAGGGGAGCGTAGAGCAGCAATATCCACGGACGTGATCGGCAAGCTGAAGAAGCTTGGACTGGACGTCAGCGTCCAGAGTGGGGCCACAGCGTCCACCTTCACATCAGACGCGGATTTGGTCGCGGCTGGCGCGGATATCGTTGCAGAATCTGATGTCCAGGCGGCGCTAGGCAGTGCAGACGTCGTGGCATCGGTGCGCCCCCTGAACGGCACTGCGGCGAGCAGTCTGAAGCCCGGGGCCGTGGCGATGTCGTTCCTGCAGCCGCAAACGGATACCGAGCTGATCAACGCGGTCGCCGAACGGGGTGCGAGCGCGATTTCTTTCGATCTGATCCCCCGGATTTCTCGGGCCCAGTCCATGGATGCGTTGACCTCCCAGGCGCTGGTTACCGGATACCGGGCCGGGCTTGTGGCCGCAGATCGGTTGCCGCGCTTCTTTCCACTCTTCATGACGGCCGCCGGCACCATCCCCCCGGCCAAGGTGCTTGTCCTCGGTGCGGGAGTCGCCGGCTTGCAGGCGATCGCCACCGCCAAGCGGCTAGGTGCGAAGGTATCCGCCTACGACGTACGCCCGGCCAGTGCCGATGAGGTCAAGTCAATGGGCGGCACTTTCGTCACCCTTGATCTAGACGCGGTGGAGGGCTCCGGCGGTTATGCCCGCGAGATGTCGCAAGACCGGGCCAAGCGGCAGCAAGAGTTGCTAACTCCCTATATTGCCGATTCGGACGCTGTGATCACCACGGCGGCTGTCCCAGGGCGGAAGGCCCCACTACTAGTCACCGAAGAAATGGTCCGCACCATGCGACCCGGCTCGGTCGTGGTTGATCTGGCTAGTGAGTCCGGCGGCAACGTCGAAGGCTCGGTAGCGGGCGAGGAAGTGGATATTGCGGGTGTCACAGTTTGGGGCGGCCGAGACGTCGCCAGTGAGATGCCGGTGCACGCTTCGCAGTTGTATGCCATGAACATCGCGGCCGTGATGGGTCTGCTCACTGAGGACGGTGAGGTCACGCTCGACGTTGCGGACGAGATCGTAGCCGGGGCTGCTGTGGTCCTAAACGGCGAGGTGCGCAACGCCATGGCCCGAGAGGCGCTGGGGCTAGCTCCCTTGGTCGAGCCCGCAGCAACCGATTCCGCTGAGGCAGCACAGAACAGCGAAGGGACAAGCTGATGTCAGTCATCACGACAGCCGTCTTGACGGCGGCCGAGCAGGAGTCAGCGGACTACAGCCAGCTGGCGCTGCTCACGATCTTCGTCCTTAGCGTCTTCTTGGGTTTCGAGGTCATCTCCAAAGTCTCGGCCATCCTGCACACGCCGTTGATGTCAGGCGCGAACGCCATTCACGGCATCGTTCTAGTGGGCGCCATCCTGGTCACGGCCAACGCCACCCACACCCTGGAACTCGTGATCGGCACGCTGGCCATTGTGCTCAGCGCCATCAACCTGGTGGGCGGTTTTGTGGTGACCGATCGGATGCTCGAGATGTTCAAGAGCAAGCCGACCGAAGCCAAGTCTGAGGCGGGGAGCGAACAATGATGGAGACGCCCCTGTGGGTGCAGTTGGCCAACCTGGTCGCGGCTGTTCTGTTTATCCTCACGCTCAAAGGTCTTTCCCATCCCAAGACCGCACGCCGTGGTGTCATGCTTGGCGCTCTAGGTGCGGCCATTGCGACATTTGTTGTCTTCTTCAGTGGCATTCCCACCGACAACCTGATCCTCATTCTGGTTGCGATTCTGATCGGTAGCGCCATCGGCCTGTACGCCGCAAGGCAAGTCGCCATGACGCAGATGCCGCAGATGGTGGCGCTGTTCAACGGTGTTGGCGGTGGCGCGGCGGCCCTCGTGTCGGTCATCGAGTTCTTAGAGAACCCAGAATCGAGTGCCATCATCTTGGCGGCCACTGTCTTCACGGTGGTTGTTGGCTCGGTCTCCTTCAGCGGATCCATCGTGACGTTCCTGAAGTTGCAGGAACTGATCACCACCCGGCCGGTCATCATTCCTTTGGGTAAGTACGTCACGATCCTGGTAGCCGCGGCGACTGTCGCCGGCGCCGTTTGGCTTGTGATCGCCCCGGCCACCTGGTTGTTGGTGGCACTGCTGGTCTTGGCCTTGATCTTCGGCGTTCTGTTCGTCCTGCCTGTCGGTGGCGCGGACGTCCCGATTGTCATTTCGCTCCTAAACGCCTTCACCGGCCTTTCAGTGGCCGCCGGTGGTTATGTCCTCGGAAACGTCCTGCTCATTGTTGCGGGTACCTTGGTCGGTGCCTCCGGTACGATGCTGACGCGCTTGATGGCCGAGGCTATGGGTCGACCGCTCACCGGCACCTTGTTTGGCGCGTTTAGCGCAACGGCGTCAGGGCCCGCCGGCGGTGTGGATGACCGCCCGGTTCGCTCGGGGACAGCGAACGACGTCGCCATCATGTTGGGGTACGCGAACAAGGTCATCTTGGTGCCCGGCTACGGCTTGGCTGTGGCACAGGCCCAAGGCACCCTACGGGAACTGGCTGACACCCTAACCGAGAAGGGCATCCAGGTTGACTACGCAATCCATCCTGTTGCTGGCCGGATGCCTGGGCACATGAACGTGTTGCTCGCTGAGGCCAATGTCCCTTATGAGCAGCTGAAAGAGATGGACGAGATCAACCCCGAGTTCGGCGAGGCGGATGTGGCGCTGGTTGTTGGCGCCAACGACGTCGTGAATCCGGCCGCCAAGACCGATACGTCGGCGCCGATCTACGGTATGCCGATCCTGGACGTTAACGCGGCCAAACAGGTCGTGTTCTTGAAGCGTTCCATGCGGCCGGGCTTCGCAGGAATCCAGAACGAGCTCTTGTTCGACCCCAAGACCACCCTCTTGTTCGGTGACGCAAAAGACTCCCTCGGCGGAGTTGTCACCTCGGTCAAGGAACTCTAGGGCGGGCCGCGTTGGTGCACTTGGTGTGATTAGCCACTCACTGTGCATATCTGCTCTAGTCAAGGGCACCAAGCAGGTGCAAGGATCACAAGAGGGATTCGACTTGGCTGGAGGGCGTCATGGATCAAGCCGGTGTTGATTTTGCCGTGGTGGCGTGGCGAGAAGAAGGCGTGTGGAGTCTGGTTCCCGCTCCGGGCTCAGCTGCAGACTCCATCGAGGAGCTAGAGGAATTCGCTCGACTCCGCCAAGGGGAGGCTGGTTCGCTCGCCTTCGTTTCGGTAGCCGAGGAGTTCTTCGTCGTGGTCCGGATTCAGGGTCTGCGCACCCGACTGCTGCTTTCGGACGTCAACGCTGTCTTCGATTGGGCCATCGCCGACGAAGTGGCCGAGCGACTCGACTTGGACATCGATGAGGAAGACGACCTGCAAGACGGCGAGCCGGCGGGGGATCTCACTCTACTTGCCGATTTCGGGCTTTCGGCCGCCGACCTAGACTTGCTGTGTGCGGACTTGGAACTGTTCCCGGATGAACAGATCGCCGCGATCGCCGGCAAGATCGGCTTCAGCGATCTGCTGGCGCCCATGCTGGATGACCTGATTCCGGCCAGCTGACCGGCAAGGTCGCCTCGGTGTCATCGCGCCAGCCGTACCCATGAATGGCTTTGGCGCGGGGCTGATGGCATCCCAATGATTGTCCATTTGCAGCAATCCCGCGCGGTTGCTTTCGGGGGTACAAGATGAAGGCCACTGCCGCTGACGAGGCGGCCGTCTTGCAGGCAGTTGCTCTGGCCCAGTCAGAACAGTTAGGCCCCGACGTCCCGGTGGGCGCGCTGGTCCTAGACTCCAGTGCAGAGGTGTTGGCCTCGGCCACGAACCGGCGGGTCCGTGACGCCGATCCGACAGCGCACGCTGAGGTCGTGGCCCTGCGGGCGGCTGCCGCAGTTTCCGACTCATGGCGGTTGAATGGCTGCACGTTAGTGGTCTCGCTGGAACCATGCCCCATGTGTGCCGGAGCCGCGGTCAATGCCCGCGTGGCCCGAATCATTTTTGGAGCGTGGAACCCGGACTACGGCGCTTGCGGGTCGGTCTGGGATCTACCCAGGGACAAGCGCATTACCCATCGACCTGAGGTGGTCGGCGGGATTCAAGTTGCTGCGGCCCGTGCCCCGTTGGACACTTTCTTCGCCCGCCGACGCGGTGCTGACGCGGCCCAAGACGAAACTTGGTAGAGGCGCACTTCGAAGCCGGGTGCTGGCACACGGAACTGGGCTGATGGATCAGAGAGG
>JAHZKU010000031.1 GCA_022600255.1 Actinomycetes bacterium
GGTTATTCACCACGTGCTGACCGGCATAGGCGAGGGCCCAAATCCGGATACGCGACATCAGCGCTTGCGCCGCGAAGATCGCCAGCAAGAGTATGCCAGCTTGATTGAGTTCGCTGCGTCCACCGGTGCCATCCAGTGCAGAATCCACTAACGACCCAAGCACCCAAGGGAAACCCAAACCCAGCAGCCCGGAGAGCGCCGTGGCAACGATAGCCGCCACGATCCAGCGCCGATAGGGCCGCACGAAGGGGCTCAGCGATAGTAGCAGTCGCCACTGCGTGGGCGACGCGGATCCGGACTCGGCCATCACCCACCTCCGCTCCACAACCATGTTGGGATCGCAAGGAGTGTATCTAGGGTTATGCCTGCGGATCAGGTGGTTGCCTCAGAGATACTCCTGGGGAGCGACTAGAACTGGGGTGCCCGCCAAGTCCGCCCCGCATGGTTGCGAGCGGTAATCGGGAAGGAGTTGATGCGATCGATTAATCGCCGCACTATCGCGTAATCGCGCCGGGTGTGCGTGAAAACGATTCTGGGCAGGTGCAGCACGTCCTCCTCAACCGCAAATGCAGCCCGTTGCACGATCCGCCCCGAACGCACAACGCCGCCGAACTCCTCGTTTAGGGCCGCCATCTGATCATTGCTGAGGGCATGCTTGATACGAATCACCAGATCATCACGCACGTACCGCGAAGAGTGGTAGTTCGCGTAGAACTGCTCAATGTGGGCGGCCGCATCCGCCGGATCCTGCGCCACGTAGTAGAGCTCTAGGTCGCTCTGCGCGATGAACCCCCGTGTCAGAAGTTCTTCGCGCACGTACCGCTCCCAATGCGGCCAATAACTGGAGTCGGGTCCAGCTACCAGCACGATCGGGACGAGTGCTCCCCGACCGGTCTGTATCAGGGTCAATACCTCCAACAACTCGTCCTGGGTCCCGAAGCCGCCAGGAAAGGCCACGACGGCCTGACAGCTACTCAGGAAGATCAGCTTGCGCGTGAAGAAGTATCGGAACTTCAGCAACTTCTCGTTTCCGGCAATCACCGAGTTGGCCGATGTCTCGAAGGGCAGTTGGATCGAAAGCCCAAAGGACCCAGCGGCGCCAGGTCCCTCGTGGCCAGCTTTCATGATGCCGTCGCCGGCCCCGGTAATGACCAGCCACCCCAGATCGGCCATCTGCCGAGAAAAGTCGACGGCCGCTGCGTAGTCCGGGTGATCGGCCGGAGTCCGCGCGGATCCGAAGATACTCACCTTCATCGAGTCGGGGTACTCGGCAAAAAGGGAAAACGCCTCGCGCAACTCGCGGAACGAACGCGTCATCAGTTTGCGCGCCCCAGTCCCGGTGGGATCATCGATCTGCCGCAACGTGCTCAGCAGCAGTTCTTGGGTGAGTTGACCGTCTCGAGTGGCCATGTCACCGCCACAGGACCGAATCAATTCCTGCAGCCTGACGATCAACTCAGGCGTGTGGAGTTCGTTAGGTGGCCCAGCGGCAGACCTGCGGCTTCGGATGCGACGTCTATTCCTTTGCTGCCCGATCGGGGCCGACATTTGTGTCATAACTGCAGCGAATCGGGTGCGCGGGAACGCCCCGTTTCGTGACCGCAAAGTGTCTGTGATCTTTGGATGAACAACACGTCGGGCCGGACCAGAGCTGACCTAAAGCCATTTGGAGTGTTTGAAGACCACGAACAGGGCAACGCAGATGCTGGCCATCACTGCCAACACCACGGGATACCCCCACTGGGAATCGAAGTTCAGGCATGTCCTTGAAGTTCATTCCGTAGATTCCAGCGATCGCGGTTGGAATCGCGATGATTGCCGCCCAGGCGGAAATCTTGCGCATGTCCGCGTTCTGCCGCAGTTCCTGTTGTGATGTGACGGCCAACAGCATGGCCATCAGGAGTTGATCATGACTATCCCGTTAACGATCCAGGGCACCTGGCAGGAACGGGACTAGCAGGCGGACCACGGTACATTGCGGAGATGGACCTACAACTGACGAACATGTGTTTCCTCGTCTCGGGCGGTTCACGTGGCCTCGGCCTTGCCACGGCAGAGGCGCTCGCGGCCGAGGGCGCCAACGTCGTGATCGTAGGACGCGATCCGCAGACCGCCATCGCGGCCGCGGCCGGAATCGGAAACCAGGCCAGGGCCTTCGTAGGCGATCTCGCAGATCCACAGATCGCCGAGAGGGCGGTCGCCGAAGCGCGCTCACACTTTGACCGCTGTGACGGTGCCTTGGTCAGCGTGGGCGGTCCCCCACCGGGCTCGGGGTTGGCCAATACCGATGACGAGTGGCGCGATGCGTTTGAGTCCGTCTTTTTGGGTGCGTTGCGCGTGATCCGTGCTGTGCTGGACCAAGACCTCAATCCGGTCACTGTCGCTAGCCCGGAGCGCGCTCTGCTCCTCGTGCTGTCGACTTCGGCCAAGAATCCAATCCCAGGGTTGACGATCAGCAACGGGCTCCGGCCCGGACTCGCGATGCTCGTGAAAGACCTTTCTGATTCCTACGCGGCACAAAATGTACGGATCAACTCCATCCTGCCAGGCCGGATCGAGACCGCACGCACCCTGCAACTCGACGAGAACACCGCTGACGCAGCGGCTAGTCGAGCCGCGAATGAGTCGAGAATCCCGATGCGGCGATACGGCCGACCCGAAGAGTTCGGCGCGACTGCAGCGTTCCTTCTTTCGCCTAAGGCCTCCTACATCACCGGCGCAGCGATTTCCGTGGACGGGGGCAGCGGACGCTCTTTGTGACGCCGCAGTCGGCCCGCGGTGGGCAAGCGGCCGGGGGGCGCGAGCAACCGGCTCAGTGCGCCGCGTACTGGGTGCGATATAGCTCGGCGTACTGGCCGTCCAGATCCATCAGGTCGGCGTGCGACCCTGATTCGACCACCCGGCCGCCGACCACAACCAGGATGCGGTCAGCCTGCCTGATCGTGCTCAGCCGGTGGGCCACGACCAGCGAGGTACGACCTTCTAGGGCGGTATCGAGTGCACGTTGCACGGCCACCTCACTCTCGCTGTCGAGGTGAGCAGTTGCCTCGTCTAGGAGCACCACATCGGGCGCCTTCAACAACAGTCGGGCAATCGCCAGTCGCTGCTTCTCGCCACCGGACAGGCGATGTCCCCTGTCCCCTACCACGGTGTCTAAACCGTCTGGCAACGCGCGGATCAGGTCCGCAATACGGGCCGCCTCACATGCTGCCATGACCTCGGACTCGCTGGCGCCGGGGCGCGCATACGTCAGGTTTGCCCAGATGGTGTCGTGGAACATATGCGCGTCCTGGGTGACAACCCCAACAACGTCGTGCAGGGACTGCTGTGTGACATCTGTGATGTCTTGACCTTGCACCCTGATCACCCCAGACGTGGGGTCATAGAGCCGAGACACTAGCGCGGTGATGGTGGTCTTGCCAGCCCCGCTGGGCCCGACCAACGCCACCATTTGACCGGGCGCCACGTCGAAGGTGACGTCGCTGAGGGCCACTCCGTGCCCTACTTCACGTTCGGTCTTGCGGGCGATGGACTCCAGCGATGCCAGCGATACCTCGTCCGGCGTGGGATAGGAGAACGAGACATCCTCAAATGCGACCCCGGTGGGGACGCCACGCCGCAGCGCTGTCGCCCCCTTCTTGTCTTGCACCATCGGGGCCAGATCTAGCACCTCGAAGACCCGCTCAAAGGACACCAAGGCCGTCATCACGTCTACGCGCACGTTCGAAATCGCGGTGAGCGGACCATACAACTGGGCCAGAAGACCAACAATCGCCAGCAGGGTGCCTAGGGTCAAGGTGCCGTTGATCACGAAGTTGCCACCCACCCCGTAGGCAATCGCGGTGGCCAAGGCCGCGACTAGCGTCAGGGCTGCGAAGAAATACCGGTTTGCCATGGCAATCCGAACCCCGATATCGCGCACCTCGGCCGCTTTGCCAGCGTATTCCTGTTCCTCCTCCTTCGGCCGACCGAAGAGCTTCACCAGCAGGGCGCCAGCAACGTTGAATCGTTCAGTCATCTGGGTGCTAAGCTCTGCGTTCCAGATCATCTGGTTGCGCGTTAGATCTTGCAGCCGGCGCCCCATCCAGCGCGCAGGCAACAGAAACAGCGGAACCAAGATCAGCGCAGCCAACGTGATCTGCCATGACAGCAGAAACATCGTGACCAGGATGACGACCACCGTGATGAGGTTGCCGACCACCCCGCTGAGGGTGCTTGTGAAGGCTTGTTGCGCCCCGATGACATCGTTGTTCAATCGCGAGACCAAGGCGCCAGTCTGGGCACGTGTGAAGAAGGCGATGGACTGCCGCTGCACGTGCTCGAAGATTTCCGCACGCAACGCGTAGATCAGCCCCTCGCCAATCCGCGAGGACAAGTAGCGGCCCCACAATCCTACCGCTGCATCGATCACCGCAATTACTGCAACAAGAACGGCGGTAAAGGTCACCACCGCGGAGTTGCCCACCGAGATCCCGTCGTCAACAATCCGGCGGAACAACAGTGGTTGGGCCACGGTTAGCAATGCACCGATCGCCAACGTGATTAGGAAAAAGAACACCAACAGCTTGAAGGGTTTGGCGTAGGCAAGAATCCGCCGGACAGTGCCTTTCTTCAAGTCCTCTTGGACGACCGAACGGTCCCGAGTGAAGGAGCGGTATGTGCTCCAGGGTCCTTGTCCGGACATTGGCCACCAGCTTTCTGATCAGGGGGGATCGATCGCCCCCGAGGACAAGGGAATCCGATATGCGCTGAGCGCGACCGCCGCGGGCACACCCCAACCCTAGGCAACAACTGGCCCATCAGAGAATTTCTTCCCGATTACGCTGGCGGCGATCCCGATTTGGCCTCGCATCGCGGGTGCCGGCGCTCGCGAACCAGATCCCCGGATCGAAGCGGCGAAAGCATCGGTCGCGTACCGCCAGTAACCCTGCAAAGATGGCGGCGTGAGAAACCTCGTCAGTACCGCCGTCCGCCGACGGGGCCAAACCGTAGGCACGGCGATCGTCGCCGCCGCACTATTCGCCGTTGCCGGCTGTTCCTCCGGGGACACCAGTGGCTCCCCGTCCGCTAGTTCCAGTGCGGCTAGTCCCACCGCATCACTGGAAGTTCCTGCGACGAACCCGTACTACCTGATTCAGAACACTTACACCGATCCCAAAGGCCAGGTGCTGTCTGGGACAAAGGTGAAGGGTTGCGAGATCAGCAGTTTCACCAAGTGTCCGGACGCAGACTTATCGGGGCAGTACCTACAAGGCGCCTTTCTGTCCTACGCAAACCTGGCTGGGGCGGATATCAGTAGCGCGAACCTGAAAGCCGGATCGATTTCGTTCGCCAACTTCTCCGGCGTGAATCTGCGCGGCACGGAACTCTCCGCGACCTCCGCCGTGCGCACCAACTTGCGCAACGCAGACCTCCGCAAGGCACAGATGGTCCTAATGGACAACGCTGAGGCCAATCTCACCGGGGGCAACCTCAGCAAGACCACCATTGTTGACAGCAGTTTCGCAGCAGGCAAACTGGCTGGCGCAGACTTCTCCGATGCGGTGGTCCGGGGTACCTCACTGCAAAAAGCGGATCTGCGCGACGCCGACTTCAGCAACGCCGATCTGAGCGGTAGCCAGTTCCTCGGGGCCAAGACCGGCGGGGCGAACTTCACTGGCGCCACGTTCTGCAACACAATCATGGCGGACGGCTCAGTGCGGGGTGCGACAGAAGACCAGTGCCCCGGCGCAGTCAGTTTCGGCCCTTCGGGCAGTACAGTCACCATGGCCCCAGACGACCCGCTCTATCTCGGGGCAGCCTCTCAGATGAACACCAAACCAGGACAACCTTACGGCGCCACCCTCAACGGGTGCACGCTCCAGCCCAAGTCCGATTGTTCCGGAGCTGATCTTTCCAATACCAACCTGACCAATGTGTCCTTGGACCAAGCCCAACTCACGAAAACCCAGATCAATGACGCTAGTGCTGAGGGCTTGTCGATGTCATTCAGTTCGGCCAACGACTTCCAGGCCGGTGGTGCCAAGCTGATCGGGGCGAGCGCCACCTCGTCAGATCTGAGAGGAGCAACGCTGTCTGGGGCCGTCCTATCCTTCGCCGCGATATCCCTAGCTGACCTCACCGACGCCGATCTCAGTGGCGCGAACCTCGGCTTCGGAGATGTCATCGGAGCCAACATGTCTGGGGCGAATCTGGTGGGGGCCGATATCTCAGACTCCAACGCCATCGGCCTAGACCTGACCGGCGCTGACCTATCCGGCGCGAACCTCAGTGATGCCGACTTCACTGGGGCAACCTTCAAGGACACCAATTTCAGCGGAGCCACCTACTGCAATACGGTGATGCCCGATGGCAGCGTGAAGGAGCCCAGAGAGGGCTTGTGCCCCGGTCAGAAAGAGCCGTGATCGGGGGCTGTTTCGACCAGCACGCAGTCGAGAAGACCGGAATCTCGTTCCTAGCCCATCAGCTTGGTGAGCATGGCCAAGCGACCACTCTGGGAGACCCGTTCATTGAGTCGCTGCTCCGACGAGGTCGCCGTCGTGCCGGCCCGCAACAGCGCTTTGGTGGCGCTGCACGTCCCGGGCAATCTACTGGTCAGTGTCTGCACCAACTCATCGGCGCGGTCAGCCAACTCGGCATTGGGAACGCAGTCAACCGCGATTCCGATCTGCACAGCCTCCGACCCGCTCACCCATCGGGTGGTCAGGCAGATTTCCAAGGCGCGTTTGTAGCCCACCGTCTGGACTAGGTCCGTGGTGCCGGTGAGATCAGGCACCAATCCGTAGGCGGCCTCTCGCATGCTGAACTGGGCATCTTCGGCACAGAACACCAGATCGCATGCCAACGCAATCTGGAAGCCGCCGCCCACCGCGTGGCCCTGTACGACCGCGATCGTGATGGCGGGGATGTCCGTAAGCCAACTGAAAGACTGCTGAATCTGATCGATATCGGCCAAGATGTCGCCATCGTTGTCCTTAGCCAACGAGATCAGCGACTTTTCCCCGGGAATTCCCTCGGGAGTGAACATCCGCTTGTCCATCCCGGCTGAGAACGAAGCACCCGCACCGGCCAGGATGATGACTTGCGGGTGCACCTCGATTGCCAGATCCCGTGCCACGATCAGTCTGCGCCACATGGCCGGCGTCATGGCGTTGCGTGCGTCGGGACGGTTCATCGTCAGGCGCAGGACGGGGCCGTCCAGCTCGATCCGGAGGCCGTCTTCGTCGGTTGTTTCATAAGATGCGTCAGCTACTGCGTTCACGATTTCTTCCGTCTAGTTGCGCCACCCCGTCCCCGCAACTCTACCCCGGCGTCCTTGAGAATCCGATGGATGAACCCGTAGGAGCGTGATGTTTGGGCCGCCAGTTCTCGAATACTGGCACCGGACTTGTACTGCTTCACGAGGTCCCTAGTTAATGCGTCTCGGTCAGCGCCGGTAACTCGTCGACCCTTTGCGATTGCCGCCACAGCTACCTCCGTTGAAGCTGATCACGATTCTGGAGTGATCTTGAATCCTGAATCTATGATTGCGACGCGGCACCCAGGATGCGCGTTGACTGAGCAAAAAGACCGTTGCGAGCGCCGGTCCGTGTCGATTACCCCGTCCAGTGGGCTACGCCAAGGCGATCAGGTCCTCGTAGTCGGCGCCCCAGTGATCTTCCACGCCGTCCGGCAAGATCAGCACGCGCTCTGGTGACAAGGCCCGCACCGCGCCTTCATCGTGGGTGACTAGGATCACCGCACCCTCAAAGGTTTGCAGGGCGCCCAGAATCTCTTCTCGACTGGCTGGGTCCAAGTTGTTGGTGGGCTCGTCCAGTAGTAGGACGTTTGCGCCGGACACCACCAACATCGCCAGCGCCAGCCGCGTTTTCTCTCCGCCCGACAACACACCGGCGGGTTTTTGCACGTCGTCGCCGCTGAATAGGAAGGAGCCAAGTACATCGCGCGCCTTTTGCGCTTCCAAACCCTCAGCGGCGGCCAACATGTTGGCCAGCACCGAGTTCTGGACGTCGAGTTGTTCGTGCTCCTGGGCGTAGTACCCCAAGCGAAGTCCGTGGCCGGGCTCGACCTGCCCGGTGTCGGGGGTGTCAACGCCAGCCAGGATCCGCAGCAGGGTGGTCTTGCCGGCCCCGTTGAGTCCCAGGATGACGACCCGCGACCCTCGGTCGATTGCCAGGTCTACGTCGGTGAACACCTCCAATGAGCCGTAATTACGGCTCAGGCCCGATGCCGTGAGCGGCACTCGGCCGCATGCCGCTGGCTTCGGGAACCGAAGCTTGGCCACACGGTCGGACTGGCGCGTCTCAATTCCGTCAAGCAGCTTGTCAGCGCGTTTCAACATGACCTGGGCTTGTTTGGCTTTCGTGGCCTTATAGCGCATCCGCTCGGCCTGCTTGCGAAGTGTCGTCGCCTGTTTCTCTGCGTTACTCGCTTCGCGATGTCGGCGGCGTTCGTCGGTCTCGCGTTGTTTCAGGTACTTGTCCCAACCCATGTTGTAGACGTCGAGAACCCCGCGGGTGGCGTCTAGATGCAGGATCCGGTTGGTGATGGAACGCAGCAACTCAACATCGTGGCTGATGACGACCACGCCACCGGGAAAAGACTTCAAGAACCCGCGCAGCCACACAATCGAGTCGGCATCAAGGTGGTTGGTGGGTTCGTCTAGCAGGAGGGTCTGGGCATCGGAGAACAAGATGCGAGCCAACTCCACGCGACGACGTTGCCCCCCAGACAGCGTGTGTAGCGGTTGCGCGAGGATGCGAGCTTCCAAGCCCAGGTTGCTCGCGATGGCGTCCGCCTCCGCCTCCGCCGCGTAGCCGCCGAGTCGCTCGAACTCCGCTTCCGCGTTGGCGTACCGGCGCATCGCCTTGTCGCGGGCCGCGCCCACGGCCTGCGCCATCCGCTCGGCGTTGGCGGAGATGCGGTGGGCGGCCTCCGCCAATCCACGCGCCGCCAGGATGCGTTCCCGAGCAGTGATCTCTACGTCGCCGGACCGGGGATCCTGTGGCAAGTAGCCGATTTCCCCGGAACGGGTGACTTCACCGGTGGCGGGTTGCGTTTCCCCTGCCATCACCTTGGTCAGGGTGGTCTTACCCGCCCCGTTGCGACCTACCAAACCGACCTTGTCCCCGGCGGCCACCCGAAATGAGGCATCTTGCAGCAGGCGCAGTGGGCCCGCGCGCAACTCAACCTGGGAAACAGAAATCACAACTAACTCTATTGCCCAAAAAGGGCCGGCCAAACCACCCGAGCCCCAAGGCGGCAGCCGCTACAGGTTGAAGCCTAGCGCCCGCAGCATCTCACGGCCTTCATCGGTGATCTTGTCTGGCCCCCAGGGCGGCATCCACACCCAGTTGATCACGAAGTCGCCAACAACACCGTCCAGCGCGGCCCGAGTCTGATCCTCAATAACGTCCGTGAGCGGACAGGCGGCGGACGTGAGTGTCATGTCCAGCACCAGGCTGTTGTGTTGATCGACGTTGGCGCCGTACACCAAACCTCGATCAACGACATTGATGCCGAGCTCTGGGTCGTCGACATCCTTCATCGCCTCGATAACGTCATCCTCCGTGGCCGGTGCGGTTGTCGTTGCCTCAGTCATCGCGGGATTCCTTCCATAGTCGTCGGCTGAGTTGATTGTTGCGTATCGCTTGAGCCAGCGGGCGGGGCGCCGTCTATTGGCACGCCGAGGTCAGGACGAGCCTGGCTAATCGCATCCTTCAGCGCCATCCAAGACAGCAGCGCACATTTCACGCGGGCGGGGAACTTGGAAACACCCTCGAACGCGACGAGGTCACCGAGCACATCCTCATCAGCGGCACCCTGGCCTTTGGAGTGCATGAGTTCGACGAACGTATCAAGCGTCCCGAACGCCTCGGATACCGTCTTTCCGGAAACCTCGTCGAAGAGGATCGAAGCGCTGGCCTGCGAGATTGAGCACCCCTGCGACCAATAGGAGACATCCTCGATCACGGGGTCGGCACCATCACCCAGGTTGACCCGCAGCGTGATCTCATCGCCACAAGTGGGATTGACGTGCAGTACCTCCGCCTGGTGCGGTTCGCGCAGCCCACGGCCGTGTGGATCGCGATAGTGATCCAGGATCACTTCCTGGTACATGGCTTCCATATCCATCAAGAACCCCTGCTCATCGACTCGAACCGGACTGTGCCAAGGCCGGTGACGTTCCAAAGAAACGTTGCGCGGACCGAATCCCTTCCATCAGGGCGGCTACATCTGACTCATCGTTATACACCGAGAAACTGGCGCGTGTGGTGGCGGGCACACCGTAGCGACGGCAAGTGGGCCAAGCGCAGTGATGGCCTACCCGCACTGCCACACCGTGGCTGTCCAAGATTTGACCCACGTCATGTGGGTGGATGCCATCCACCACAAACGAAACGGCGCCGCCACGGTCGCTCATGTCCGTCGGCCCGATCACACGGACCCCTGGAATCTGCGCCAAACCAGCCAACGTTTGGGCGGTGAGGTCAGCTTCATGCTCGGCAACGGCGGCCATCCCCAAATCCGATAGATAGTCTGCCGCGGCGGCGAGTCCCACCGCTTGGCTCAGCATCGGCACGCCCGCCTCAAAGCGTTGCGGGGGCGCTGCGAACGTGGATTCCGCCATCGTGACCGTGGCAATCATCGACCCGCCTGAGATGAAAGGCGGCATGGCGGCCAACACCTCGGAGCGACCCCACAAGCAGCCAATCCCGGTCGGGCCCAACATTTTGTGGCCGCTCCAGGTGAGTAGATCCACTCCCAACGACTGCACATCCACGGGCATATGCGGAACCGACTGACAGGCATCCAGCAGGGTCAGTGCGCCGACCTGCTTGGCCCGTTGCACCAAATCGGAGACCGGGTTGATCGTTCCCAAGATGTTGGACTGGTGCACGAACGAAACGATCTTGGTGCGCTCGGTGATCAGTTCGTTGATATTGGAAAGGTCGAGTCGGCCAGCGTCGGTCAACCCAAACCACTTCAGTTTCACCCCAGTCTTGGCAGCCAGTTCTTGCCACGGCACCAAGTTGGCATGGTGCTCCATCTCAGTAATAACAACCTCATCACCGGGGGAAAGGATGAAGCGTTCCCCACCGGGCGGTAGCACCGCAGCATTGGCCGCCTTCAGGGTGGCGTTGAGGAACGCATAGGCCACCAAGTTGATCCCCTCGGTGGCATTACGGGTGAAGACCAGATCGTTCGCTTGCGCTCCGACGAAGTCCGCGATTGTTCCTCGCGCCGTTTCATAGGCCTCGGTGGCCTCCTCCGCCAACTGGTGGGCGCCACGATGAACGGCCGCATTGCTGGTTTCGACGAAAGCCCGCTCAGCATCCAACACCTGTGTGGGTGTTTGGGATGTCGCCCCGGAATCCAGGTAAACCAACCGCTTGCCATCCCGGACGGAGCGGCGCAGGATCGGAAAATCCCTTTGCACAGCCGCCACGTCGAAGCTAGTCATTACGCAGTCTCCAAAGCGAACTGTTCGTATCCGTCGGCGTCGATTCTGTCGGCTAGTTCCGGCCCACCCTCGGCGATGATGCGACCGTCCCGGATCACATGGACAAAGTCAGGCTTCACGTACTTCAGAATCCTGGTGAAGTGGGTGATGAGCAACAATCCCAGATCGTTGTTCTCACGCGCACGGTTGATCCCGTCGGAGACCACCCGCAGCGCATCCACGTCCAGACCAGAGTCGGTCTCATCCAGCACGGCGATCTTGGGCTTGAGCAGTTCCAACTGCAAGATTTCGGCACGCTTGCGCTCACCGCCGCTGAACCCCTCGTTCACATTCCGTTCGGCGAAAGAGGCGTCCACCGCAAGGTCGGACATGGCCTCGCGCATCTCCTTCAACCAATGGCGCAGTTTGGGGGCCTCGCCCCGAGTGGCGGTTACCGAGGTTCGCAGGAAGTTGGACATGGACACCCCTGGCACCTCAACCGGGTACTGCATCGCTAGGAACAGCCCGTGCCGAGCGCGCTCGTCGACGGTCCAATCTAGGACATTCTCGCCATCTAGATGTACCTCACCATTGGTGATCACGTACTTCGGGTGGCCCGCGATGGCGTAGGCCAACGTGGATTTGCCAGATCCGTTGGGCCCCATAATGGCGTGGGTTTCGCCGCTGCGCACGGTCAGGTTCAGCCCGCGCAGAATGCCTGTCATGCCCTTGTCGGTCTGCACGCCTACGTTCAGATCCTTGATTTCTAAGGTGGCCATGGGCCAGTCCCTTCCTCCGGTGAGCCTCGCGTTAGAGGCGAACACTCACAATGGTTTTGCCGTCAGCTTCGTTTCTTTCAATTCTGGTCTCGTAGACCGGCACCGGCTCGAAGGCTGGTGGGGTATCAGGTTCGCCAGTGCGCAGGTCAAACTCAGAGCCATGCAGCCAGCAGGAAATGCGTGGCCCGGGACCGACATCACCCTCACTCAGTGGCACTTCTGCGTGCGAACAAACGTCCCGGATTGCGTACACTTCCTCACCCTGCAGCACTAGGGCCACTGGTTCGTCCGCCACGACAACGGCCAGGGCTCGGTCTTGGGTCAACTGGTCCAACTCGCAGACCGCAACGAACTCGCTCACGCGGCGCCTACCGCGGACACTTGCTCGAGTTTTTGGTCAACTTGAGCGGTCAGTGTGTCGGCCACTGCCGGAATGTTGATCTTACGGATCAGATCGGCGAAGAAGCCGTGCACAACAAGCTTGCGGGCCTCATGTGCTGGGATTCCCCGGCTCTGTAGGTAGAACAGTTGCTCCTCATCAAAACGGCCCGTGGCGGCGGCGTGACCAGCCCCGCCCACTTCTCCCGTTTCAATCTCCAGGTTCGGCACGGAGTCGGCACGGGCGCCGTCGGTGAGCAACAGGTTTCGATTCAGTTCGTACGTGTTCGTTCCGGTCGCGTTGGCGCGGATCAGCACATCACCAATCCACACACTGTGCGCCTTTTTCCCAGCCAACGCGCCCTTATATGCCACGTTGCTGCGGCAATCCGGAGCATTATGATCCACAAAAAGCCGATGCTCATGGTGCTGCCCGGCGCTGGTGAAGAAAGCCCCAAGCAGGTCCACATCGCCGCCCGGACCCTCGTACCGTACCGACGAGGCAAACCGCACTAGGGAACCTCCCAGTGTCACAGCGACGCCCCGCAAGGTGGCGTCCCGGCCTACGACGGCGCGTAGATTGGAAAGCTGCACCCCATCGTTGTCCTGCTGTTGCAAGCTCACGACGGTCGCGTTGGCCCCAGTGCCGAGCAGCACACTGATATCCCCCACGTAGGTCCCGGTTCCCTCGTGCTGAATGACGACCGTGCCAGCGGCATTCGCCCCAAACTCCACAAGGACGTGGCCTGCGCTCGTGCCCGCAGGTGTCTGCACCTGAAGAATCACGGGCTCAGCCAGTGCCGCGTTGTCGGGGACTCGGATGTGGGCCACTGAACGGGTGGCCGCCCAGCCCAGCGCCGCAACCCGATCCCGCGGGGCCAACGCTCCAGCTTGCTGGGCTTGGACGGGGGTGATTGTTGCGACTCGCGCCGGTTCCGAAGCGGTGAAGGAGTACTCCGGCTCAGCGGCTGTCGAGATTTCTTCGTGAGCGTGGTTGATGCGCCGCAGCGGCGTGAAGCGCCATTCTTCCTCGCGGCCCGTCGGCACCTCGAACAAGGTGGGGTCGAAGGACTCTAGGCTCGGAGCCAAGTCGCGCGCCGACAGTGGCGCTGATTCAGTGGGGACGGTCATCCGACAGCACCTTCCATTTGTAGTTCAATGAGGCGGTTGAGTTCGAGGGCGTACTCCATGGGGAGTTCCCGGGCGATGGGCTCAATGAACCCGCGCACGATCATGGCCATCGCCTCGTCCTCGGCGATACCACGCGATTGCAGATAGAAGAGCTGATCGGCGCTGACCTTACTCACTGTCGCTTCGTGCCCCAACGACACGTCATCGGTACGGATGTCGTTGTAGGGGTAGGTGTCGGAACGGCTAACGTCGTCGACCAGCAGGGCATCACATCTGACAGTGCTTGCGGATCCGGTCGCCTTGGGCTGTACCTGCACGAGCCCGCGATACGAGGTTCGACCGCCGCCGCGGGCGACCGATTTGGAGATCACAGAGCTCGACGTATTCGGCGCAGCATGCACCATCTTGGAGCCTGCGTCTTGATGTTGCCCAGGGCCAGCGAAGGCGATCGAGAGTGTCTCACCCTTCGCGTGCTCCCCCATCAGCCAGATGGCGGGGTACTTCATGGTGACCTTCGAGCCGAGGTTGCCATCCACCCACTCCATGGTGGCACCTTCTTCCGCGATCGCCCGCTTGGTCACCAGGTTGTAGACGTTGTTCGACCAGTTCTGAATCGTCGTATACCGACACCGTGCGCCCTTCTTTACGATGATCTCCACCACGGCGCTGTGCAGGGAATCGGTCTTGTAGATCGGAGCCGTGCATCCTTCGACGTAGTGCACGTATGCACCCTCGTCGACGATGATCAACGTGCGCTCAAACTGCCCCATGTTCTCGGTGTTGATCCGGAAGTAAGCCTGCAGTGGGATTTCTACGTGAACGCCCTTGGGAACGTAGATGAAGCTGCCACCAGACCACACGGCCGTATTGAGTGCGGAGAACTTGTTGTCGCCAGCGGGAATCACCGAGCCGAAATATTCCTGGAACAGCTCCGGATGTTCTTTCAAACCGGTATCGGTGTCCAGGAAGATCACCCCTTGCTCTTCCAGATCCTCGCGAATCTTGTGGTAGACCACTTCGCTTTCATACTGGGCCGCCACACCGGCGACGAGGCGTTGTTTCTCGGCCTCCGGAATCCCGAGTTTGTCGTATGTGTTCTTGATGTCGTCCGGTAAGTCCTCCCACGACTCGGCCTGGTTCTCCGTGGAACGCACGAAGTACTTAATCGTGTCGAAGTGGATTCCTGACAAATCCGAACCCCAGTTCGGCATGGGCTTCTTCTCGAAAAGGTTCAGCCCTTTGATGCGCTGCTCGAGCATCCACTCCGGCTCACTCTTGCGCCGGCTGATATCGCGGACCACATCCTCGTTGATACCGCGCTGCGCTGAAGCTCCAGCCGTGTCTGAATCTGCCCAGCCGTACTCGTAGTTACCCAAGCCATCTAGCTGATCGGGAGTTGTTGTTGTCATCGCGTTCTCTCTTCTCGCTCTTGTTGCCCGGAATGTTGTTTGGTAACCATGGCGGTGCAGACGCCATCGCCGTTGGCAATCGTGGCCAGCCGGGTCACGTTCGTGCCCAGGAGCCGTGAGATTGCGTCGGTCTCCTTCTCACAGATCACCGGAAACTGCGCCGCTACGTGAGCCACTGGACAGTTATGTTGGCAAATTTGGACGCCGGTGCCAGCGTCGTTATCTACCACCGTGGCGGCGAAGCCGTCCGCGGTCATGGCTGCGGCTAAGGCCTGCAGCTTCGCGGTCTGATCGTTACCGACCGCGGACAGCCCGGGTCGATAGCGCTGTTCAAAATCAACCGCCCGGTCCGCAGCGAACTCCGCCACCGCACCAGGACCGGCTTTCTCCACCAAGAAGTTCAAAGCAGAAACGGCTAGGTCGTCATAGGCCTGATCGAACGCATCTCGGCCTGACTCGGTCAAGGAGTAGATCTTGGGCGGTCGACCGCGGCCCCTACTCGGAGCCGGACCGTAAGCGGGTCGATCGCCACCGACCAAGTACCCCAACGCCGACAGTGCATCGATATGACGCCGCACCCCGGCCGGGGTGATCTCCAGCCGTTCCGCCAGTTCAACAGCACAGGCCGGACCGTCTACGAGGAGTGACTGAGCAACTCTGCGTTGTGCTGGCGTAACCGATTGCACCCGCGGCGCGGGAGCGGAGAGTGCCTCCGAGCCGGAGGCCACCTCACGGGGAGGTGCCAAATCGATTTCCACAACACTATTGTTGCGGAATACCGAAATGGGGTCAACAGGGGGTCACGACCCCGGACGCCCGCAATCGGGGTCCTCGTGCCTTTCGCTAGGATGCTGGGATGCAGACCAAAAAGTGGTCCGAGTTGTCCAAGAAGCAACGTACGGCCATCTCGGCCCTAATCGCCGTCGAGGCCGTCGTGACAACCGTCGCGGTCGTGGATCTTGCGCGCCGGCCCGCCGAGCAGGTCAGAGGACCAAAACCGCTGTGGCTCACCGGATTCCTCTTCCAGCCGCTTGGGCCAGTGCTTTACCTGACGGTCGGGCGGGATTGTCAGCGCACCCCGCCAGCCTGAGAATAGACGTTTCATCCGAGCCTAGCTGCCAACCCGAGCCTGTGCAGTGTCTGTCTGCCCACAGCGACCGTGACTGGATCGCTCATCGAGTTGGCGAGGAACATGAGGCCGAAGAAAATCGCCCAGCCACGGGATCGGGCGATCAGCGCCGAGTCCTTGGTGAGCATCGGGTCGTACGTCCGCCAGAAGACGTCGCGCTCCGCCGGCTCGAACATCTGCCAAGCGATGGCCAGATCAGTCGCTGGGTCTCCGGCGGCTAGATCACCGAAGTCGATGACACCCGAAATGGCTTCCGCATCATGCAGGATATTGAGCGGGTGCAGGTCGCCGTGTACCCACCGGGCCGCCCCCGCGTGACCAGCCGTGTTGCAAGCCACCCGCCATTGGGCCGCGACGGTATCGACATCCAACTGGTCAGCGACCGCTGCCAAAGCCTGGCTCACCGCATCATCTCGCCGCCCGAGCGGAACACCCCGATACGGATTACGCGGCGCTTCCCTTGGCGCGGATTGATGCAGACCTTGCAGAAAGCACGCCAGTTGAGCGGCGTGCCGGGCCGTCCCGGCTTGAGCCGCGAAGGCACTGCCGGGCAGCCAGCGCAAGATCGCCCATGCGGAGGGATAGAACGGGGCGGCCATCCCCACCGCGACAAGAGTGGGGATTGGCAGACAACTGAGTTGGGCCATGGTCGGCAGCCATCGGATCTCGGTGCTGATTAACTGGGCGCCTAGGCGTCGCCGCGGCAACCGCACCAGCAGTTCGTCCCCAAGCCGGAAGTTGGTGTTGTCCCAGCCGGAGGCCACCGGCACTATTGGCAAGGAGCGATACTGCGGGTGCTGCTGCTGCAATAGGGCGCCCACGAGTTCGGCGGTGACGTCCCAGTCAACCGTCGGCGCAGCGTCGGGCGGTGTTGCGCTAGGGGACGTCGGTCCAATCTGCATGCCCTGACTCTAAGGCCGCCCACTGTGCCATTCTCCAGATCGGGGGTGCGGCATTTACACTGAACAGGTGTCTCCTGAGGTTGAACCCGCAGTCCGCGTGCGCCAGCTCGCCAAGAGCTTCGCAGGTGAGCCGGCTGTCAGCGGCTTGGATCTCACCGCAAGCCGTCATGAGATCACGGCGGTCCTCGGCCCAAATGGCGCTGGAAAGACCACCACGTTGGAAATCATCGCTGGCCTACAGCGGGCCGACGCCGGTCAGGTGCGGGTCTTGGGTCGCGAGCCTTGGGGCGCCAACGCCGACCATCGTGCCAGCGTCGGGGTCATGCTGCAGCAAGGTGGTGTCTGGTCCACTGCGACCGCCAAGCAGGCCGTTTCGCATGTGTCCCGTTTCTATTCAGATCCGATTCCTACCGGCGAACTCTTGGAACGCTTGCGACTCGGCACGAAGCAACGGCGCACCGCATTCCGTCGTCTCAGCGGGGGGGAGCAGCAGCGGGTGAAGCTCGCGTGCGCCGTGGTGGGCCGACCCCGGTTGGTCATCCTAGACGAGCCCTCCTCGGGGTTAGACCCGGCCACGCGGATCGAACTGTGGGAC
>JAHZKU010000032.1 GCA_022600255.1 Actinomycetes bacterium
ACCGTACACTCACGTGAGAGCGGATGTACTGGCTCGCGACCGAAAGGTGAACTGCGATCGATCAAATCTACATGGTGCGCGACGCCGCGTTCGGATCAAATTTCAATACCAAGCTGGTGATCTCGCTGATCACCATCGGTTTGGTGCTCTACGACCGGCGCACCCGAAAACGATGGGACACGTTTTGGGTTTTTCTGACGGCAACAGTGATCTGGACTCTGGTGGAGCTGTCCCTGCAACTGCGCGGTACTCGGGAACTGCCTGAGCGCATTCTGCTCGGGCAAGAACTGCCGTTGCCAGTCTCTGCGGTCATCCAAGGCATGTCCGAGGCGGCCTTCATTGCCGTCCTGGGCCTGTTCGTTGGTGATCGGATTCTGCGCCGCAGCACGCGAACTCAAGCTTGGATCGGGTTCGGCTTAATGTGCGTATTTGTGGCCTTCTTGGTCCTGCTGCAATCAGCCGGAAACGCTGGGTCCGCTGAGACCGTTGCATCCCGTCGCGCGATGCTTACCGGCAGCAGTGTGCTGTTCCTTGTTATCGTCGTCGGATTTAACGTCTGGTTCTGGTGGCGCCGACCGCAGTTCCGACGTCGCACGGCATATATGGCGCTGGTGATGCTCATTTTCGCCACGGTCTGGACTGCAGCCTCGGTGCTCGTGGGGTCCCGTTGGGTGGACGTGGAATCGACCGAAATGCTTGGGGCCTTTCGACCCGCTTCTCAGATCGTCAGCCTGGCCACACTGGCCTACGACGTCGTACTGGAAATCACCCTAGCCTATCTGCCCTTCTTCGGGATTCCTGTCCTCCTAGGGCTGATCAACAAACCAGACCCGCTAGACGAGCGCGACCTGTCCCTTGGCGAAGGCACGCCCACACCCAGGTAAGGGTGGGGCCAGTGAGAAACATCGATGTGAATCGTCACGCAAGTGATGGAGGGCATCCCCTGCGCTGCGGTATCTGCAGCACCAGTATCCCCGCGGTCGGTTAGCGGTGACGCCTATCCGGTGGTTGCGGCGTTAACCAACCAGGCCGTCAGTGCGATGACGCCGAGCAAGATGAGCACTTCGGCGTAGGTGGTGAACCAAAGCTTGCGGCTGATCTGGTCGCTGGCCTCTTCAATCTGCGGACGCGTCGCCAGCTCAACACCTCCGGCTGATTCGCTGAGCATCGGTCCTTTGGGATCTGATGCTTCAGGCAGGTGCGGACGGCTGGTGCGCAGATCAACCGCCTGTTCCAGCACGGGTATCAGTCTGAAGTGATTGTAGGCGCCGATTGCCGCCACCACAGCGACCAGTACCACTTTCGCGATGAGCGCTAGGCCCCAGGTGCTGGCCCACAATTGGCTTGGTTCGTCGAGGATCTCCACGGTCAATGCGACGCCCGCCAACCCTGCCAGTAGCAAGGACAGGCCAGCAACACTGGAGAACCGCACCGCTAGATAGGCAGCATCAAGAGCATGCATGGCTCGGCGGCGGTGCCACAACACGGTGGCCAGCATCGCAATGCCACCGACCCAGGTCGCTGCAGCGAATACGTGCACAATATCGCTGAGCCACACCAGCACACGTGGTGCGGCAGTCTCGGTATGACCATCGAACAGGAACGAGGCCAAATACAAACAGGCGCCGACGACCGCGACTACGGAGCGGCGCAGCGACGCAGCCACGATCGGGTCGCCTGGTTCGTGATGGGTCGTCGCCAGGGCAGCCTTCGGAGCAGTCGCATACGCCGTCCAGACCCCAACCAGAATCAGTACGCCACCCAACATTCGTAGCCCGACCGCGACGCCGTAAGTGCCTGACCCCAGCAGGTCAGCGATCGAAGCCGGGGACAGTCCCGCGGCCCAGTCCCCGTCCTGGCGCATCGTGGAACGGGCCGCGACCTGGATGCACGAACCCCCGATCAATAACGCTGCCGACCAACGCACCCTCTGCACGACAAGGCGAACTTCGCTGTGCCGACCAGCCATCACCAAGCCGAGGAATACCAACCCGCCTATGCCCAGCACCGCACCCGTGATCATAAAAGTGGTGCCGACCCAACGAACCCATTGGGCCTGCGTGGTGTCCACCGGCTCGGCAAGTAGCTCATCAAGAACTGCGGGAGCACTTGGGTCCTGCGGTGGCGGCGAGTCTGTCGATGCCACCGCCCCGGGAACAGCAACCGTGAACTGGAAGGAACCGGTCTTCGGGTGAGTATCAGGAGCAGCCACCCGCCATTTCACGCCATACTTGCCCGACTCCAATGGGGTCGCCGGAGTGGCGACCCAGGTCAGACCGTCATCGGGAGTAGACACCTGGGCAGGGACTTGCTGCCCAGTCCGGTCTAACAGGACGATCCCAGCACCAGCCGGCTCGCCAGCCACACTGAACTGCAGCCGGACCTGCTTCACCAATTTTGACAGCTGCGCGTTGTCGTCCGGTGTCGTCTTCACGAGATCCAGATGCGCCGCAGCCGGCCCCGCCACCATCAGTAACGCTGCAACGGTGATCACCAGAGCGACCAGCGAACGCTTCACAAACACTAGGCTCACCATCATTCACTAGGAGACCGGGGTCGCTGATCAGCCAATCGAGAACAACATCGACTGGCTCAAGGCGAAACCGCCGCCGTCCCTGGCGGCAGCCGCCGCCTGAGCATCGGGAGCCTCACCAACCCTTGTCCAACTCTCGCCACAATCCGTGCTGCTGCACATCACGCCTTGTGGCCCCAGCCCCAACATCGTCGCATGAGTCCCAGCCGAGAGCAAAGCCAACACCGGAGCGTCCGAGACCGTCGTGAAGGCCTTGCCACCATCGGTGGATACTTGAAGCCCCGACTGGGTTGTGGCAAGAATCCGCTCACCGCTGTCGGCAAGAGTGACTGCTTGCACCTTGGCGCCGTTGCACGATTTCTCGTCATCGTCGCTGACCATCAGAGCCTGGCCGCCGCCATCGCCGATCACGTCAGCGCCGCTCACGGCCAAGGCGTGAAAATCGATCTCGCCCTGGAGCGACACCGGGTTCCACGTCGCTCCAGCATCATCGCTGGTCAGTAGGCCCATCAGATTCGGCAACCAGGCCCGAGCTCTTAGCGCAACAGTTTGCTCCGATGTTCCTCACTGGGAAGGGCGGAACGAGCTGGGGTGTTATCGGTCGCGCCGCTTAGTGCGGATCCGCAGGTTGATGGCGATTGGCGTGCCCGTGAACCCGAATTCCTCCCGCAGACGCCGTTCGACAAAGCGGCGATATCCGGCCTCCAGGAATCCGGTGGTGAACAGGATGAACGTCGGTGGCCTGGTGCTCGGTTGCGTGCCATAAAGGATGCGCGGTTGCTTCCCACCGCGAACAGGATGAGGATGTGCAGCGGCCAGTTCCTTGAGAAAAGCGTTCAGACGCCCGGTGGGGATTCTGGTCTGCCAACCATCCAACGCGGCATCCAGCGCCCGGGTCAACCGATCCACGCGACGACCAGTAATCGCGGAGATATTCACCCGCGGCGCCCAATCCACGTGCGCCAAGTCACGCTCGAACTCAATCTCGAGGTACCGGCGGCGTTCATCGTCAACTAGGTCCCACTTGTTGAAGGCAATCACCAATGCCCGGCCCGCTTCTAGGACCATGTTGATAATGCGCAAGTCCTGTTCGCTGAGCACGTCGGCGGAATCCAGCACCACGATGGCAACTTCGCATCTTTCGATGGCGGCTCGGCTGCGCAGGCTGGCGTAGTACTCGTGCCCGGATGCCTCTCGCACCCGACGTCGAATCCCGGCTGTGTCGACGAACATCCATTCCTGGCCGTCGATCTCCACGATCTCATCCACGGGATCTACTGTGGTGCCGGCCTCGTCGTGCACCACGGCGCGGTTCTCCCCCGCCAGTTTATTGAGCAGGCTGGACTTGCCCACATTGGGCCGTCCCACGAGGGCCACCCTGCGCAGCCCGCTGCCGGTCGAGCGGCGCCCGTGTTCAGGCAGCAGATCGATGACAGTCTCCAGCAGGTCACCACTCCCCCGACCGTGCAGGGCCGACACCGCATGCGGCTCGCCCAACCCCAGGGACCACAGCGAGCTCGCCTCGGCCTCGATATTGGCGTCGTCGGCCTTGTTGGCGACCAGAAGAACGGGGTGGTCGGTGGCGCGTAGCAGGGGCACCACCTCCTCGTCGGACGCGGTCGGCCCAACGGTAGCGTCCACAACAAAGAGGATCACATCGGCCTGCGTCATCGCCCGTTCCGCTTGCTCACTCACGGAGGCGGCCCGACCCGTGGCATCCCGATCCCAGCCGCCGGTGTCCAGCAAAATGAAGCGCCGGCCTGCCCATTCGGTAACGTGGGCGACCCGGTCGCGGGTAACACCTGGGAAGTCCTCCACCACGGCCTCACGGCGACCGATGAAGCGGTTGACCAGAGCTGACTTCCCGACGTTAGGCCGACCCACAACTGCCACAACCGGCAGCAGGTCCAAGTTTTCCTCGTCGTCGTCGATCTCGATCGCTTCCGCCTCGGCCGCCTGCTGCGCACTCGCGAGGAGGGCGGCTTCGTCGTCATCGGTTGCGTCGGTAACCCAGGCGGCGTCGTCGGGTTCGTGCTCAGACTGCGGGTTCACTAGCGACTCCAGGCTCGGGTGATCAGGGACTCTGCAAATCTGCCGGGTTCGAGCCAATCACGTTTGCCACGAGATCAGAAACGGCGGCGATGGTTTGCGGCAAGGTGAGTTCGGTGGCGTCAACCACGTGTGCGTCGACTGCCAGTTGCAGGGGCGAGGCCTTCCGACTGGAATCTGCGGCATCCCGATTGCGCAATGATTCTTCGGTCGCCGCGACATCCTGCGTGCCTCGCGCCGACGCCTGATTTTCCGCGGCACGCCGCTGGGCGCGCACCTGTGGATCCGCCGTGAGGTAGACCTTCGGGTCGGCTTGTGGCAAAACGACTGAGCCGATGTCCCGCCCTTCCACCACGATGCCGCGGCCCGCCTTGGCGGCTTGGGTGACTGCGGCGCGTTGTAGGGTGACGAGCCGTTCCCGAACCGCAGGCACGGCACTGACTGCGCTCACCGCCCCGGTTACGGAGGTACTGCGAATCGCCTCGCTCACGTCAGTACCGTCAACGCTGATGGTTGGTTCGCTGGGATTCATGCCGCTCACCAGCGTCGGACGGTCTGCCAAAGCGGCGATGGCTTCCGGCTCTGCGAGGTCGACCCCCGCAGTCAACATGAACCAGGTAATCGCCCGATACATGGCGCCCGTGTCTAGGTAGTCCAAGTCGAACTCTGCGGCGACGCCCTTCGAAACGCTTGATTTACCCGACCCGCTCGGGCCGTCGATGGCCACCACAACTTCCGACATCATGCTCCCACTCTGGACCGGCCAATGAACGTGCGTTTGCGGTGTTGCCGGGGTGAGTCGCAGCAATGGGTCCGCTGCCCTCAAATCTACTGCCCCACGGGTGACTATTGCGCAAGATCAAGGCGCAGCGTTTCTGCACCGCGCGTGTAGACGTGATTCACCTGCGCCCTGGGCACGGCTAGGTCGGCATGGATCATCACCCGCACCACACGCGGTAAGGCGCCCGCAACATCCAATTCCCGAGCACAGATCAGCGGTACGTCCTCCAAGCCGATACCGCGCGCCGCCGCCGCAGGAAACGCGCTCACGAGATCTGGTGTGGACGTGAAGATAGCACTCACGAGATCGTCCGAAGACAACGCGTTGCGCTCCATAATCAGATTCAGGAGTTCGACTACGGCTTCTTTCATCTCCTCGGCGTCATCCGCCTGGAGTTGTGTTGCTCCCCTGATCGCACGCAGTGCCACTGTCTCTCCGCTCGTCTTCTATAGCCTAAGGGTTCCGGAGTACCGGTACTCACTCATGTGCCGGTGCGACCGATTCCCCATACAACTTGCGGACGGCCGCGGGGGGTAGCTCTTTGAGCTGGCCGGGCTTGAGTGAGTCTAGGCTCAGGGATCCGATTCGGGTGCGAACCAACTCCAGCACCGGGTGGCCCACCGCCGCCAGCATCCGTCGCACAATATGCTTGCGGCCCTCATGCAGACTGATCTGCACAATCGCCCTGTCTTGGAGTGTGGTGACGACATGAAAAGAATCGGCCCGTGCCGGACCATCCTCTAGGTCGACACCGGCCCGCAGCCGGCGCGCCACCGACTTGGCGATCGGAGCCTCGACTGTGGCGCGATACGTCTTGACCACCTCGTAGCTGGGGTGGCTCAGCCGCTGCGCTAGTTCCCCATCGTTGGTGAGCAACAGCAGCCCAGTAGTATCGGCATCCAAACGTCCCACGTGGAAAAGGCGCTCGTGGCGATCTGTCACCAAGTCGCCCACACACGGCCTGCCCCTGTCATCGGACATCGCCGAGAGCATCCCCTTGGGCTTGTTCAGCATCAGCACCACTAAGCCGGCTTGGGTGGGGATCACCTTGCCATCAACTTGAATCTGCACAAGGGCTGGATCCACCTGCATGCCCTGCCGTGCCACGACTTGGCCATCGACCTTGACCCGACCCGCTGCGATCAGGACTTCACACTTGCGGCGCGATCCCACTCCCGCCGCCGCCAGCACCTTCTGCAACCGTTGTGGGCCGACCGGTGTCGCCCCAACCTGATCAGGCCCCTCGCTCATTGCTCCGCCTTGCTGCTTCTCAAGCCGTGAGTAGATCTTCCATGCTGTGCAGATCTGGCAAATGATCAGCGATGGGTGGCAGTTCGGACACGGACGACAATCCCATCCGATCCAGGAAGTGACCAGTAGTTCCGAACAGAATCGCCCCGGTGGCGGGATCTTCGCCGACCTCCGCTGCCAAACCACGGCTCAGCAACGTACGGATGACGCCGTCGGCATTCACCCCGCGCACCGAAGCAACGTGCGCACGTGACACTGGCTGGCGATAGGCGATGATGGCCAAGGTCTCTAGCGCAGCCTGGGTCAGTTTGGCCTGCCGACCGTCGGTGACGTATCGCGCAACCAGATCGGCGCAGCTCGCGCTGGTGTAGAAGCGCCAAGCTCCGGTGACCTCACGCAATTCGAAGCCGCGCTCCTGCAAGGAATACTGGGCAGCGAGATCTAACAGCGTCGCTTCGATGTCGTCGGCCTGCGCGCCACAGACCTCAGCAAGTTCGGTAACCGTGATGGGTTCGTCGGCCATCAGCAGCAGCGCCTCCACCCCTGCTGCCAACGAGGGAGCGCCTAACTGGAACGGTTCCTCGGAGGCCGGGCCACTCTCCCCTGATGTGAAGCTTGGGTCTTGTTCAGCATGAACATCTTGGGCGGGATTGACATCTTGGTCAGGATTGGTCGGGTCGGTCACACCGGCTCACTTTCTACACGCTGGGCAGTTTCATCCGATTCATCAAATTCCGCGTTCACGAACACATCTCCGCTAGCGCTGCCTTGCCACGTGACGTGTAATTCGGCCAGCGGCCCCACCTGCTCAAAGGCGATGACCTTCTGCCGATACAGGTCAAGTAGCCCTAGGAACCGGGCGATCACATGGGGGGTGTCCGGGCACTGCGCGGTGAGCTCTGTGAAAGAGGCGCTGCCTGATGTCCGCAACTGCTCAACCATCAAGAACGCCTGCTCGCGGACGTTCACCGGTGGCGCGTGTACGTGCGAGACACTCACACTAGGTTCCGGCTTGGGCGTCATCGCCGCCACCGCGAGCTGGGCAAATGCGTCCCCGGAAATCCCCATCACGACATCTGGCAACAGTTGGGCCAAGCCTGGGTCAAGGCCCACTGTCCGTGGCACGCGGGGCGGGGCATTGTTGAGCTTTGCCTCGAACAACGCAGAGACGTCCTTAAACGCTCGATACTGCATCAGTCTGGCGAAGAGGAGGTCGCGGGCCTCTAGCAGTGCGATGTCCTCGGCATCCTCCTCCGACTCCCCTGGCAGCAGCCGCGCCGCCTTCAGATCCAGCAGGATTGCAGCCACGACTAGGAACTCTGTGGTTTCATCTAGATCCCAGAACTCGCCTTGGGCGCGGACGTGTTTAATGAAGTCGTCGGTAACATCGTGCAGCGCAAGCACGGTTACTTCCAGCTTGTGCTTGGCGATCAGCGATAGCAGCAGGTCGAATGGGCCTTCGAAGCCGGTAACCCGTACCTCGAAGGCTTTGCGCTCCCCTGCATCAACCGTGGGCTGGTCCAAGCTGGCATCAATGACTGGCGCAGCCTGGGACTGTGCTGCAGATGCTGAGTCCGTGGGCAACCCGGCGGGCTGCCCCAAGTCTGCGGTATCTGACACCTATCGACCGTAACCCACGATTCTGGCCGCAACGGGTATCGGCACCGAGTGTCTCGGCTATTTGGCGCGCGGATGGGTCGTCAAGAAGACCTCTCGCAGGTGCTCGATCGTGACTTGGGTGTAGATCTGGGTTGTCGTGACCGACGCGTGCCCAAGGAGCTCTTGCACCACTCGGATATCGGCACCACCCTCCAAGAGATGCGTGGCGAACGAGTGCCGCAAGGTATGGGGGTGGGTGTCGGCAGGCAAGTCGGCCTTGGTAGCCGCTTGTTTGATGATGTTCCACATACTCTGGCGGGTGAGCCGGCCTCCGCGGTTGTTGAGGAACACTGCCGGGGATCCACTCTTCTGCGCTTGCGCTGGCCGAACGCGCACGAGGTAAGCCTCCAGCGCCGCCACGGCATGTGACCCCAGCGGCACCACCCGCTCCTTGCGCCCCTTGCCGAACAATCGGGCCGCGTGCCCGGTCAGGTCTAAGTCGTCCAGATCACAGCCAACCGCCTCACTGACGCGGCAACCAGAGCCATACATGAACTCTAGGACAGCGGTTGCTCGCAGGCCGGTGTCATCGGTGCCGGCTGCGTTTAACAACCGAGTGATGTCGCTGACGGGCAACGCATGCGGGAGTCGGAGGGGGCTGGCCGGGGGCCGGACCTCGCTGGCGACATTGTGCCCCACGTACCGTTCGGCAACGGCGAACCCGTGTAACCCGCGAATGGCAGCCAGCGAACGGGCCACGGAGCTCGCGGCCAACTGGGCATCACTGCTGCGCAGGTCGATCACAAAATCGGAAATATCCGCCTGGCGAATTTGCCCCAGCTCGGAGATTTCGCGCGATTCACAAAAGATGACGTACTTGCTGAGGTCAGATCGATAAGCGGCCAGGGTGTGCTGCGAGGAGCCTCGTTCCGCGGCCAAGTGATCCAGATACTCAGTGACGGTGTCCGACAGACCGGCTGCCATGGCAGTTCCTCCTCTCAAGCCAACGCGTGCGGCCCGATCAATCCAGTCGAACCCGATCAGTCATGATCAGATCTTCCCGAACCCCCCAGGGGGCATCCCCGGGACGCAGGTTGGACCAACCCGACTGTTGTGCGGCATGGGCCGCTAGGATTCCTGTCACCGCGGTGGGGTTTCCCAGCCGACCCGCCTGCACCAGCGCGAGGGCTTGATCCAGCCCAACCCAGCGCGGTTCTAGGCCCGCCTCTTCGGCTTCGCCCAAGGGTCGGCCTTCTGGTAGCTCACGCAGGTCTCTGGCTAAGAAACAACGAAAAGCCTCCGTGGTTCCGCCTGGCGAGTTGTAGAAGTCGAACAGCACCTGCCAGGACGTGGCCGCCAGACCAGCCTCCTCAGCGAACTCCCGCTTGGCGCAGTCCAACGGACTCTCGCCGGGCAGATCCATCAGACCAGCCGGCGGTTCCCACAGGTAGGCACCCACCGGATGGCGGTACTGCCGATTCAGCAGGACCCGATTCTGATCGTCGATGGCCACAATCCCAACGGCCCCGGGGTGCACGATCAAGTCCCGCACCACCGACTCGCCGTTCTCCAGATCGACGGTGTCGCTGCGGACTGTCCACCGGAGCCCGCGGAACCGCTCCACCTGCGCGGTTGTGGGTTGCGGCGCGAACTCATCCGCGATGTCAGGCAGACTCATCCTTCGCGAACTCCGCCAGCGACGCCCACCCCGGTGGCGTCTGGCGCCTGGGATTGCGCAAAGGCCTGCGGGTTCTTCTTGTGTTCAATCGCCGCCGCCACCAAGCCAGCGAATAACGGGTGAGCGTGGGCTGGCCGGGAGCGGAACTCAGGGTGAGACTGGGTGGCCACGTAGAACGGGTGTTTGTCGCGAGGCAGTTCCACAAACTCCACCAAACGACCGTCCGGTGAGGTGCCGGAAACCTGCAACCCAGCCTCGACGATCTTGCTGCGCCACTGGTTGTTGACCTCGTATCGGTGCCGGTGCCGTTCTTCCACATACGGTTCGCCATATAGGTCACGCACCACCGAACCTTCGGTGAGCTTGGCCGGAAACAGGCCCAGCCGCATGGTGCCACCAAGATCCCGGTCACCGGAAACGACATCCTTCTGATCCGCCATCGTCGCCACCAACGGGTGGGACGTGGACTCGTCAAACTCCAGCGAGTTGGCATCGGGCCATCCGCACACATTGCGCCCGTATTCGATGACCATGGCTTGCAGGCCCAGGCATAGGCCCAAGGTGGGGATGCCGTTTTCGCGGGCGTACCGCAGCGCGCCGAGTTTGCCATCGATACCGCGCACCCCGAACCCGCCAGGAACACAGATGGCGTCCAGATCATGCAACTGCGCCTCCGCGCCATCCCAGGTCGCGCAATCATCAGAACCGATCCAACGCAGGTTCACGCGGCAGTTGTTTTCGAAGCCACCCGCAGCCAACGCTTCGGTAACCGACAGGTAGGCGTCGGGCAGATCAATGTATTTGCCCACCAGCCCCACATTGATCTCGGTTTCGGGGTGGTGAACGCGGCGCAGCAGATCTCCCCAGTCCGTCCAGTCAACGTCCCGGAAGGGAAGCCCTAACCGGCGCACAACGTAGGCGTCCAAACCTTCCGAATGCAGAACCTTGGGGATGTCGTAGATGCTGGGGGCATCCACGGCCGCAACGACCGCCTCGTTGTCCACGTCGCACATCATTGAGATCTTGCGTTTGATGGCCGGTGGCACGTCGCGATCTGAGCGCAGCACGATCGCGTCCGGTTGCACCCCAATGCTGCGCAACGCGGCCACGGAATGCTGGGTTGGTTTGGTTTTTTGTTCCCCTGACGGGCCGATGTAAGGCAGCAGTGACACATGCAGGAAAAACGTGTTGTCGCGGCCGATCTCGTGGCGAATCTGCCGAATCGCTTCGAGAAACGGCAGGCTCTCGATATCACCCACGGTGCCGCCGACTTCGGTGATCACGACATCGATATCGTCCGAGCCCATTCTGCGGATCCGGCTCTTGATCTCGTTGGTGATGTGGGGAATCACCTGGACGGTGTCCCCGAGATACTCACCGCGCCGCTCCTTGGCGATCACGGTGGAGTACACCTGGCCGGTGGTCACGTTGGCCGACCCATACAGGTTGCTGTCTAGGAAGCGCTCGTAATGGCCAACATCGAGGTCGGTTTCAACGCCGTCGTCGGTGACAAACACCTCGCCGTGTTGAAACGGGTTCATCGTGCCAGGATCAACGTTCAGATACGGATCCAGTTTCTGCATCGTCACACGTAAGCCGCGTGATTTTAGGAGATTCCCGAGGCTGGAAGCCGTTAGGCCTTTCCCCAGTGATGAGGCGACCCCGCCAGTGACGAATACATGCTTAACAGTCCCAGAACCCATGGGACACCAGGCTATCAGGCGTAGTGGCGCTGCATCAGGGAGCGAAACGGCCCGAGTCCCATCGGCCCGTGGCTGAGCGCAAACGTGTGCCAGTCCTTTAGGTCGAACGCTGGCCCCAGATGCTCCTGTGCCTGAGCGCGCAGCGCGAACCAGTCCCGCTCCCCCACCTTGTAGGCGATCGCCTGGCCTGGCAGGCCAAGATACCTGTCCACCTCACTGGCGGCAAACTCCGGCTCCAGCATCGCTTCTTCGACCAGCATGCGGCGGGCAAAAGCGGCATCAACAACCTGGCCGGCCCGCGGGTGCCCTTCGGGAACCGCGAGTTCTAGATGCATCCCAATGTCCAGTACCACTCGGGCCGCGCGCATCACTTGGGCTGACAGCATCCCGAATCGCAGCGCCGGATCGGACAGATACCCCAGTTCTGCCATTAGTCGTTCGGCGTACAACGCCCAGCCCTCTGCGTGACCGGCAGTCCAACCGAACGTGCGCTGAAATCGCGACAAGTTGTCGGTGTTCACTGCGGCCATCCCAAACTGGAGGTGGTGGCCCGGCACTCCCTCGTGATACCAGACTCCGACAAGCCACCAACGCGGAAACTCCGTCTTGCCGCGGGTGGGATACCAAGTGCTGCCGGGTCGGGAGAGATCCTCGCTGGGTGGTACGTAGTACGGCGCTGCGGCAGCGCCCTGCGGGGCAATCTTCACATCACATCTGCGGACGGCGGCCGGTATGTCGAATACGGCGCCGTCTAGGTCGTCGGTCGCGGAAATCGTGAGCTCGCTCAGGTATTCGGTCAGGGCCGGTACCCCCTGCAACTGGTAGTCGGGGTTTTGGTCTAGAGACTCTTTGACCTCCCCGATCGGGACTCCGGGCAAAATCTCAGCCGCCGTCTCCCGCAGTTCTTTGCTCACGCGCGCCAACTCCTGCCAGCCCCACGCATAGGTTTCGGCGAGGTCGAGGTCATCGCCCAACCAGGCCCGTGCTTTGCGAGCATATGTCTGTGCCCCTACGGCATCCGAGCGCCGCGCGGACTGTTCATAGACGTCGCGCAGCCAAGTGGCCGAGTCAGCGAATGCGGCGCTAGCGCGCTCAGCGGCGGCTAGCAGCGCCGGATCGGCTTCTTCACCGCTGCGAGCAGAGACGAACTGCGGAATCCAATCGCTACTGAAGGTTGCGAGTTGCTCGGCGACGGCCAAGGCCTGCCGTTGGGCGGCCGGTATCCCGTTGGCCACGCCGAGTTCTAGTGACTCGCGCCAGCCAGACAACGCCGCTGGGACCGCATTCAGACGACCGATTACCGTGGCCGTTGCGGTGTCCGGTGGCAACAGTTCCAGCGCCATCCGTATCGCGTGCGGTGGACTGGCCAGAATGTTGAGGTCGTTGAGATAGTCCCCGGCGGCCGCCATGTCCACCAAGTTGCCAAGTCGCTCGGACATAACAGCCATGGTGATTCCTGCGGTTTGGTCCGCCGGATACCGGGTCTGCGCCACCTGCTCCAGAATTTCCTGGACAGCAATACGCCGCTGCTCGATTCCCGCCGGGCTGAAATCGGTAAGCCGGCCCGCCGGATCGATCACCCCTAACTCCGTGGCGGTACACGGATCCAGCGCGATCAGCCGCTCCACCGCCGAATCTGCGAGCCGGAAAGCCTCGGCCTGCTGCTCTGCTTCGACGCTCATTGTGCGTTTCCCCTTACTGGTCGGCATTCACGAGCTGGGCCCGCTCAAGTTCGGCCAAATCCAAGAGTTCACCCGCATGCTCCAAACCCGTTTGGGAGTCGGGCAGCCCCGACAGCATGCGGGACAGCTCGCGCACCCGGTCAGCACCGGTGGTGGTCACGACAGAGGTTGTTGTCACTTGCCCGTGGGAGTCCTTGCTAACGACAACCTGTTGGTTCGCGAACGAGGCCACCTGAGGCAGGTGTGTGACCACGAGAACCTGCGAGTGTCGTGCCAACCGAGCCAGCCGGCGGCCGATCTCCACCGCGGCTTGGCCACCAACGCCGGAATCGATCTCGTCGAACACGAAAATGCCTGGCGGTGAGCTTTGCGCTAGGACGACTTCGAACGCCAACATCACTCGGGACAACTCCCCACCCGATGCGCCATGGCCGAGGTCGGCAAATGCCACGCCCGGGTGCGGACGCAGTTTGAACGCAACCACATCGCTGCCGTTGGCACCAAATGCCAACTTCCGGCCGTCAGATGCGGTCAGCCCGTTAGGGTCTTCCCGCTGAACGACACTGACCTCTAGCTGCGCATCGGGCATCGACAGTTGCCGCAACTCGTGCGTCACTGCTTCGGTGAGCTCCTGAGCTGCCACGGTGCGAGCAGCGCTGAGTGATTCGGCCTCACGGGCCAACACTTGACCTAGTTCAACGAGCCGCACTCGTTTGGCCCGGAGTTCCTGACCGTCCGGATCCAAGCCCGCCAGTTGCGTTTCGGCCGCAGCCGCCCACTCCAAGGCTCCGGCGAGCGCGCCTTCGTGCTTGGCAGCCAAGGCCGTCAGGATCGCTTTGCGATGCTGCAGTTCATTCAGCCGTTGCGGGTCAGCATCCAGCTCTGTGACGTAGGCGTTCAGTTCGGCGCCGGCCTCGGCCAGCAACGCCTGTGCCTGCAAAACCAGATTGGCTGATTGGGCGAGGGACGAATCGAGCCGGGCCGCGTTTTGCAGTTGGCTAAGGCCAGTGGTCACCAGGCCTTCTGCGCTAGGCGGCCCGTCGTCATCTGTTGCCCCGACCAGCGCCGTACGCGCCGCCTGGGTGGACTCCCGCAGGGTCTCCGCGTGAGAGAGTCTGGTCAGCTCGTCGTCGAGTTCGGCCAGTTCGTTGGGGCGCGGTGCTACGGATCGAACTTCAGCGAGCTCCCTGGTCAGAACATCAGCCTCCCGCTTCAGGCGCTGTTGCCGCTCCTGGTATTCGCGCACCTCCTGCGACAGTTTGGTGAAGTCCTGATAAGCCCGGCGGTACCGCAGCATCGGCTCGGCGATGGCTGATCCTGCGAACTGGTCTAGGGCGGCGCGCTGCCGTGCGGCCTTGCGCAGACCAATCTGGTCACTTTGGCTGTGGCGGGACGTCAGCGAAGCCGCCAGTTCGGAGAGTACGGCGGCGGGCACCGAGCGGCCTCCTGCAAAGGCGCGGGAGCGACCGGTCTTGGTCAGGGAGCGCGCCAGCAGCAGTTCCCCGTCTTCCAACTCCCCGCCGGATTCGGCAAGAGCGTCTTGCACCAAGGCGGGGTCGTCTAGCTGAACGCGTGCTTCGACATGGGCGGTGTCAGTACCAACAAGGCCGTAGTCCGCCCTGTCCCCCAAGATCAGTCCGAGCGCACTGGTCAACATGGTTTTGCCGGCTCCAGTTTCCCCGGTGAAGGCAATCATGCCTGGTTCGAATTGGATCTCGGCCGCCCGAATGATGCCCAGATTCTCGATCCGAAGCTCCATGATCATGGCTCACTCCGCCCCCGCCAACCATCAATTGGCAGGCGGAACTTGGCCACAATTCTGTCCGTGAAATCAGCCTCGCGTAGCCGGGCAAAGTAGAGCGGCGTACCGGATTCGGTTGCCTCCACCCGATCACCGGGTTCAAGAGCGAAGGCACGCTGCCCGTCACAGAGAATGCTGGCCCCTGGGCTACTGGGAGCAATCTCCAGTGCCACCTTGCTGTTAGGATCCACTACCAGTGAGCGCGAGAACAGCGCGTGGGCGCTGATGGGTGCCACCAAGAGTGCGCGCACCTCCGGCCACACCACTGGGCCGCCCAACGACCACGTGTAGGCGGTTGACCCTGTTGGGGTGGCCACGACCACCCCGTCGCAGCCCCAGCGAGACAACGGGTGCGCATCGATCTCCAGCAGAACATCGATCATGCCGTGTGCGTCTTGCTTCACGATGGCCGCCTCGTTCAAGGCCCAGTTGTCCCACAACAGATCGTTCTCTCGCCAGGCGCGCACGCGCAGGACCAGTCTTTCTTCGACGCGATAGTCCCGCTTGATGACGGCGTCTAGCACCGCATCCGCGCCGGTAGATTCCACTTCGGCTAGAAAGCCAACATGCCCCAGGTTCAAGCCCAACATCGGGATGGCTTCCTCATAAGCGAACTCTGCCGCCCGCAAGATGGTGCCGTCACCCCCAACAACAACCACAAGTTCAGCGCCAGTTGCCGCACCAGCGCTAAGAACACTGGGGCCGGGGCCGTAGCGATCTGACTCCGCGCCTTGGGCAAGCTCGCGTTGCTCTTGTTCAGGAGCAACAACTTCAATTCCGGCCGCTTGCAGCGATTTGGTGAGCCGCCGAGCAACATCAACAGCCGCTTTGCGACCCGTGTGTGTGATCAGCAGGATTCGTCTCATTTCCTCACCGCCCTCACTGCGACACTGGCTCTCCATCTTGCCCTATTGACCCAAGCGTTCCTCGTGCGGCACGCCCAAGTCCAATCGCGTGGCCGGCCTTGAATCACTGAGGGCCCTGAGCCACGACCTCGGCGATTCGGTCCGCCGAAGCTGCGGCGCCGCCCCGCGAAAGCCACAGAAAATACTCCACGTTGCCCGCCGGACCCGGCAAGGGGCTGGCAGCCACCGCACGCGTGCCCCACCCCAAGTCCGCTGCAGCCTGGCTGACAGTGGTGGTGGCCAGCGCCCGTAACTCCGGATCGCGCACCACTCCGTTGTTTCCAACCTGAGCCTTGGACAACTCGAACTGCGGCTTCACCATGAGCAACATGTGCCCCGGTGTGGTGGGGAGTTGCCCGAGCGCCGGTATCACCTTGGTCAGCGAGATAAAGGACAGGTCACTCACGATGAGATCGGGCCGATACGGCAGATCGGCTACTTCTAGGTGTCTCACATTGGTGCGGTCCATCACGGTCACTCGATGATCCTGCTGCAACTCCCAGACGAGTTGGCCGTAGCCAACATCAACAGCGATCACTTGGGCCACACCACGTCGCAAGAGGACGTCGGTGAAACCACCCGTCGAGGCGCCCGCGTCTAAAGCCCGCAGCCCGGTCAGGTCCGGAAAGTCGTCGCCAGCGAAAGCGGCGAGGGCCCCTAGAAGTTTGTGGGCTCCGCGGGAGGCATAGGCCACGTCGCCTGAGGCAATACTGATGGCCGCACCGGGCAAGACCTGCCGCGCTGCTTTGTTCGCGGGCAAACCATCCACGGTCACCCGATGCTGCTCGATCAGCGATTGCGCCTCTTGCCGGGAGCGCACCAACTTGCGGCGGAGAAGCTCGACATCAAGTCTGCGCCGCGGTTGAGCAGCGATCCCTACCGCCCAGAGTCCTTGGCCAGCACCGCTTCGAGTTTGTGCACGCCTTGGGCAAGCACCTCAGCGGCCTGGGCTGGGGACAAGGTGTCGAGCTGTTCGAAGTCGGCCAAGACCTGCGCAACAACTGGGTCGGAGATGATGGACTCACCGGCTAGCTCAGCATCAGCCACGTTTTCCGAGGCGTCCGGATCAGCCTCGGTTGCTGCAGTCGCGGCCGTGCTGTCCGCAGCCATCAGTTGTTGTCCTTCTTGGCAGGCGCTTTCTTAGCAGCGGTCTTCTTCGCCGGCGCTTTCTTAGCAGCAGTCTTCTTCGCCGGCGCTTTCTTAGCAGCAGTCTTCTTCGCCGGCGCTTTCTTAGCAGCGGTCTTCTTGGCGGGGGCTTGCTTGGCTGCTGCCGGCTCGTCCTGCGCTGCGGGTTCAGCTGGCTGTGAGTCACGCGACTTGGGGGCAACCGAAACCGCGTTTTCGGGCAGCATTGCCGCGGCTGCACCGCCGGCGACCCGAGCTGCCACGCCTGCTACGCCGCTGGCTGTCTTGCTCGCCGCGCCGGCGGCCGATTTCGCCGCTTTGCTCGAGGCACCCGCTGTACCCAACAGCGCACCGGTGGCCCGCTCCTGCTCCTTTGCCAGCTGGTCTTCTAGCCGGTGCACGTGCTGGCGGACCGCAGCGAGCTCATCCTCGCGTACAAAGCCCAACCGGTTAACGGCTCGCTCGACCTCCGTACGGATCAGCCCTGTCAGCAAGTCCCGATTTGTCCGACTGTTCTCCATGAGTTCGTCGGTTAACGCCTGCACCTGCTCTTGGCTCTTGGACCCGGCATCCACACCCTGGGTCACCAGGAGATCAGCGATGTCTTTTGCTCGCTGTCGCGTTACATCTGTTAGTCCCGTGGCTACGTGGACATATCCGCGCAGAACGTCAAACACCATGACTTGCTCCAATCAATCACTTACATTGTCCTCTCCGGCAGGACCGCGCGCAAACCATCCCGCTGACTGCGCGCGTCCCAGAACCTGGGTCCACCGTTGCCGGGCGCGGATGCGGTTGCTGGCCGCAACAGTCCGCCATTGGGTGTGGCCCACCGCACCATCCTCGGACCACCGCAAGTAGGGTGTCTATGTCGCGGCAGGTTGTTGCCTGGGCGCTAGGATCACTACTGGGCAGGCGGCTTCGCCGGCGGCCTGATCGTGATTTGAGTCGAGTCGGAGGGTCATGGCAACCAGGGAGCAAGTCCAAGCCGCCATTCAGACGCTGCTTGACCGACTAGATGACGTCGATCCGGACGCCCGCAAAAAGCGTCTACCCGATCGCACCATCGGAGTACAACTGCTTGACCTAGACATCACCTACATCGGCGAGTTGACGCAGGGCGAGATCGTGAACGTGCATGCCGACTCCGGTGAGGTCAAACCGCAAATCCGACTGGTGTGCAACAGCGACGACCTGTTGGCCTTGACCGACGGCGAGTTGAGCTTTGCGCATGCTTGGGCCACCGGGCAAGTCCGGCTTGATGCCAGCCTGCGAGATCTGCTGCGGCTACGTAACCTGACCTGAACCGAACGACCCGCCATCACAGCCCAGCTTGAGGTTGGGCCAACTCACCTGATCGTGCCAGGCACAGCAGCACCAAGCGATACCGTGGCTCCGTGCCTTCCCCTCTCGGAGACAGTAGTGAACTGGCTACGCCAGCACTGCGGACCCAGAGGCGCTTCTGGTCCCGGTTGCTTTCTTCTCCTCCTCCGGGATCCGGCCCGGTAGATATCGGGCCCAACTGGTACGCGTCGGTCATGGGCACGGGGATCGTAGCCACCGCCGCCGTCACGCTGCCATTCACGAACTCCTTGGTGCAATGGTTCGCCTACCTGGTATGGCTGGGGGCCGCCGTTCTCCTCCTCGGGCTGATCACAGCCTCGATTCGGCAATGGCTTCGTCACCCTGAGCTGGCGCGGGGGCACCTGACCAATCCAATGATGGCCCAGTTCTACGGCGCGCCACCCATGGCACTCATGACGGTCGGCACTGGTGCACTCCTAGTACAGAAACCGCTCTTGGGAGACTCGGTATCTTTGGGGATTGCTTGGTCGCTGTGGATCATCGGCACCATCGGTGGCCTGGTTACGGCGGTGGTGGTTCCCTATTTGCTATTCACCCGCCACCAAGTCCGCAAAGACGGTGCATTCGGCGGCTGGCTCATGCCAGTAGTCCCCCCGATGGTATCCGCCGCCGGCGGCGCGTTGCTGGTTCCGTATGCACCCGCTGGCGCCGTACGAGAGACGATGCTTTACGGCTGCTACGCGCTGTTCGGACTGAGTCTCATGGCGGCGTTCATTATCATTACGCTCATCTGGAGCCGACTCGCCCACTTCGGCTCGTCCGGCTCGGCGCGGGTGCCAACCTTGTGGATCGTGCTTGGCCCACTAGGCCAGTCCATCACGGCGGCTGGCGCCCTAGGCACCAACGCCAAGACCGCCGTGGAACCGCAGCTGGCCGCAGCCATGGATGTATTCGCGATTATCTACGGCGTACCGGTTTGGGGTTTCGCGATCCTGTGGGCGTGCCTGGCCACGCTACTAACACTGCGGGCCCGCAAGCAGAACATGTCTTTCGCGTTGACATGGTGGGCCTTCACGTTTCCAGTCGGCACTTGTGTGACCGGAACGAGCCAACTGGCATTTCACACCGATCTGATCACATTCAAGGTCGCCGCGATGGTGGCCTACCTAGGCCTATTGCTCGCCTGGCTGCTGGTTCTGTTGCGCACCACACGCGGCATCTTTCGCGGTCCACTGCTCACGCCCGCCCCGCTCAAACAACCCCCGGCCCGCAAAGCTGAATAGCCCAAAGCGGGTAAGTGGAATTCGGGTACGGCATTGGCGGTATCATCAGCTAGTGGAAAGCCCCGGTATCCCAACCGGCAGAGGAAGCGGTCTCAAACACCGTCCAGTGTGGGTTCGACTCCCACCCGGGGCACCAGATTTCTTGTGGCAAACCTCGCGGCCACACCCCGTGCCCTGGGAGACGCTGACGCCTGCCGTTGACCGGACGCCCGGCTGCCGTGTGACCGCTACTGTAGGTGGGTGCCAAACGATTCGCCTATCCCCGATTCAGCACTCCAAACCCAGGCCCTTTCTCGTGCCTTCGGTGAGAAGAACGCGGTCAACGACATCTCGTTTCAGATCCCGATGGGGTTGTTCTACGGTATCTGTGGGCCGAATGGGGCGGGCAAAACCACCACACTCAAGATGGCCACGGGGTTACTGCGCCCGTCGTCGGGCCGGGTCAGCGTGGCCGGCGTCGACGTCTGGGCCGATCCGGTGGCGGCCAAGCGGCACTTCGGGTTTGTGCCGGACAATCCACAACTGTTTGATCGACTTAATGCCCCAGAGACCCTGGCGTTTATCGGCGCGCTACGCAAGATGGACCCCGCTACGGTTCAGGCGCGCACCGAAGAGATTCTGCTGGCCCTGGATCTGGTGAACGACCGGAACACGATTCTGGCGGACTATTCCCTGGGGATGACGAAGAAGATCGGCTTGGCGGCCGCGATCCTACATAACCCCCGCGTGCTGATTTTAGATGAGCCGTTCGGATCACTGGATCCGGTGAACACCGCTGTTATGGAGGAGCTGCTGCAACTGCACGTTCAGAGCGGGGGCAGTGTGATCTTCTCCTCCCACGTGATGGACGTCGTGGAACGACTGTGCCAACGCATCGTCATCATCGATCAGGGCCAGATCAAGGCCGAAGGCACGATCGCGGAGGTTTCCGGCGGCAAGCGGCTGCAAGATGCCTTTGTCGATCTGGTCGGCGGACGAGCTCTGGACGACGGGAGTATGAAGTGGTTTGGGTCTTCGTCCGACTAAAACTGGCGCTGTTGCGCAGTGGTTTCGCCGCGTCGCCGGCGTCAACGGCCCTCTACACGCTAGGGACCGTTTTCTGCGTGGTAGCGGGGCTGGGGATGGGTTACGTACTGGCCGTTGCGCTGGGCACAGGCAACGAACTCGGCACTTTGTTGCCCGTGCTTGCGTTCATCGTGGTGTGGCTCATCTGGATCATGGGCCCCTTGTTGAACTCGGCACAAGGTGATCAGACGATTGATCCAGGCCGGTTGGAACTGCTGCCGCTGAGCGCCGCCACCCAGGTGCGCGGGCTGTTGATCTCCGGTTTGGTGGGGCCAGCCGCGTTGGGCACGCTGCTGGGGGCCGTCGCGGGCGCTTTCGCCGAAGGGATCAGCCTGCCCGCTCGGCTTACGGTGGCCCTGTGTGGCGTTCTGCTGGTATTCCTGTGCCTAGGCTGGTCACGGGCCATCGGCGCACTGTTCGTGGGTGTCCTGAACTCTCGACGGGGCCGGGACTTGACCATTGCACTGTCGGCCGTGATTGCCGTCGGGGTCTATGTCATCTCTGAATCCATCAACAACACCGACCCCTTGACGCTCACCTCAACAGATGTCACTGGCGCCACGCAGGCCTTGGCGGTCCTGCCACCAGCGGCGTTGGCGCAAGCCAGTATCGCGGCGACGCAAGGGCAATGGCTGGTGTCCGTTGCGTTGCTGCTTTGGGGGACGTTTGGGATCGGCATTGCGTTGCTGATCTGGCAATGGGCGCTAGCCCGGCGCCCAGATGGCGGCAGCGGCCAGAAAGTGGTGGCGATCAATGGCAGCGATGTCGTGACACAAGACATCCTCTACCCCGCCTGGGTGCGGTGGCTGCCGCACAACCCAATTGGAGCCACGGCCGCCAAAGAATTGCGGTACTTCTTCTTTCGCTCCACGCTGCAACTGCAGCAGCTCGCCATCGGCACCTTGGTGTCGTTGGTCCTGGTAGCCCAGACCGTGTTCAGCGGGCAGAGCACTGGCACAGCCACGTTTATCGGGGTGTTCGTGATGTTTCTCGTGCTTTGGCAGAGCGCCCCGAACACGTTCGGGATCGACAACGCCGCGGTGGCCAACTACATGTTGGCGGGCGTCGGGATGCGGCAGGTGCTACTCGGCAAGATGCTGGCGCTCCTGATTCTGGTGCTGCCGCTCGGGATCATCGTGCAAGTCGGTTCTGCCGCTGTGTTGGACACCTGGGACACCCTGCCGCTCTCGCTGGCGCTGATCCCGATCCCATGGCTGATCTGGCTTGGGTTGGGATCCCAACTGTCAGTAAGGACAGCCTTCCCTCTGATTCCAGGGCACAAGCCCAACACCGCAGTCGCCATTGGAGCCGTGTTGGGCGGCCTGATCGGAGCGCTCATCATCGGCGGATTGTTGCTGATGATGGGATTGGCCGTGGTGTCCCTCACCGGCTTTGAATGGCTCGGAGTGCTCACGGCCTGGCTCTTGGGCAGTCTGTTTGCATTCCTGTGCTACCGCAACGCTGCGGCGCACCTAGAAGCCCAACCCGAGGAACTCCTGCAGTCGCTGCAGGCTGGACAGTCCTAGTCTTGGCGCGGTCCGTCCGCCACGTCTGCTTCGGGCGAGGCCGACACACCTAAATTGGACGCCTGCGGTTGTTCGGGGACATCCTCACCCTCCGCGAGTGCCGACACGACCGCTGGACTCCCTGTCGCGGCGGGCTTGTCACGCAGGATCTTCCCGAGCACCCCATTCACAAAAGGTGGGGATTCATCGGTGGAAAACTCCTTGGTGATTTCCACCGCCTCGGCCACGGCCACCTTGTCGGGAATGTCGTCGCGCCAGAACAACTCGAAGACCCCGAGGCGCAAGACATTGCGATCGACCCGCGGCATCCGATCCAACGTCCAACCGATGGAGTTCTCCGCAATGATCTGGTTAATGTGATCCCAATGATCAACCACCCCTTCCACCAGTTCCACCGTGAAGGGGTTCAAGGGCGGTTGGTCGGCGGCCGTCCGGCGGCGCTGGAAATCCGCCAGCGCATCAATCACCGAGGCTTGCCGGACATCGGCCTCGAACAGAATATCTAGCGCCTTACGACGCGCTTTTCCTCTAGCAGACACTTAGTTGATGCGCCCTTGGTAGGAGCCATCGCGAGTGTCGACCTTCACCTTGGTGCCTTCGTCCACGAACAGTGGCACCTGAATCTGCGCCCCCGTCTCTAAGGTGGCTGGCTTGGTACCGCCGGAGGACCGGTCCCCCTGCAGCCCGGGCTCAGTGAAGGTGATGGTCAGCTCCACCGAAGCCGGAAGCTCGACATACAACGGATTGTCGTCGTGCATGGCCACGACGGCCTCTTGGTTCTCCAGCATGAAGTTGATGGCGTCACCCACAACAACGTCGGTAACCGGAATCTGATCGTAGGTGCTGGAATCCATGAAGATGAACGTGTCGCCGTCGCGGTATAGGTACTGCATGTCGCGTTTGTCGACGTTCGCAAAGTCGACTTTCGCGCCGGCGTTGAATGTCTTGTCGACGACCTTCCCCGACAGAACGTTCTTGAGCTTGCTGCGGACAAAAGCCCCGCCCTTGCCAGGTTTTACGTGCTGGAACTCAATTACAGTCCACAGTTGGCCATCCAGGCTCAACACGACGCCGTTCTTCAGGTCATTACTCGTCGCCATGCAATATCTCCTCTAGTTTGTCGTAATCCCACTTACTGGCCGATCGGATCGCAGCGGCCGGATTAGCCCACACGGGCCAATGCCCTTGGGTAGCTTGACAAGGCACGCGCCCCAGACTCAGTCACTACCAAAGTGTCTTCGATGCGAACGCCACCGCGCCCTGGAAAATAAGCCCCCGGCTCCACTGTGATCACATCACCAGTTACCAGCCTACTCGTGGTGACCGCAGTCATGATCGGCGCCTCGTGAATCTCCAGCCCAACACCGTGCCCGAGGCCATGGGTGAAGTTCTGCGCCCAGCCCACCGCATCCAGTGATTCCCGTGCCACCCGATACGGCACCTCGGCTGGTAGGCCAGCCCGCACAACAGCGCGGGCCCGCTCGGCCGCATCCGCCACTGCTGCGTGGATGGCCAGTTGTTCGGTGTCTGGGTCACGGCCCACCACAAAGGTTCGTGTGATGTCGCTGTGGTAGTGCCCCAGTTTGGCACCGAAGTCGATTTTCAGCAGGTCCCCGGTCTGCACGGGTGCCGCCGTCGGGACGTGGTGCGGCACCGCTGAGTGTGCACCGGCGGCCACAATCGTGGCGAAGGCTTTGTCGTCCGCGCCGAGCCGCAACATCGCGAACTCAAGCTGACGAGCAATCTGTACCTCTTGGTCACCGATTCGGATATCGGAAACCACCTCAGCCAGCGCCGCTTCGGCGATCTGACAAGCGCGGGCGATTGTGTCAATCTCTTCGGGGTCCTTGTGTCGGCGCACCTCGGCTACGATGCCGGTGGTCGGTGACAGCAACTCCGGAGAGACGGTGCCGCGCAACTGCTGGAACTGAGCGACCGTCAGATGCTCGGCCTCAAAACCCACCTGAGACCCGTGGGCGGTCGCAGCGGCGAGATTCCCGGCCACTTGCGCCGCTTGCGCTAGCGCATCTCGCTCGAGCAGAACGTGATCGGCGGTGGTTTCGTGGCGGGCATGGAGTTCGTAGCGCCGGTCGGTAACTAAGGTGGCCTCAGCGTTCGCGCACAGCGCCAAGACACCGTTGGAACCAGAGAAACCACTCAGGTAGAAGATGTTGACCGGCGTGGTGACTAGGAGGGCCCCGATCCCCATCTTCTGAGCATGACGGCACACCGCGACCCGCCGAGCGTGATGCTGTTGTTGCGGATTCTTGATCAGGTTGAGTTCGCTGGCAGTCACTCGCGGCTACATCCTCTTGAGCGCTTCCAACGCCAAGCGGTACGAATCCATCCCAAAGCCTGCGATCGTTCCGGAGGCTACAGCCGAAATCACGCTGCGATGCCGAAACTCCTCGCGGCTATGGGGATTACTCAAGTGGATTTCGATCAAAGGCCCCGTGAGTTGGGCACACGCATCTCGCAAGGAGTAGGAGTAATGCGTGAAAGCGGCGGGGTTCAGAATCACCGGCGTTCCGGCATCGGCTGCGTCGTGTAGCCAGGCGAGCATCTCAGACTCGTCGTTGGTCTGACCCACCTGCACCTCAAAGCCGAGTTCCTTGCCAGCCGCCACGCAGAACCCGACCAGGTCCGCATGGTCGTCTGAGCCGTAGATATCGGGTTCGCGGGTCCCCAGCCTGTTCAGGTTAGGGCCATTCAGGATCATCACGGGCTGCACAATTGCTCCTGGAAACTGGTGGACATATCGCCAGGCCGGGAAGGCCCGAGTACGGCCAATCTACCGGTGTCTGTTGCTCCGAGCGGGCCAGACCCAACCGATTGCGTGGTTCGCGGCAAAGGCGTCTTGCTCCTAAACTGCCACAACTGGCTGCCGCAGGATCGTCCTAAGCTTCTCCGGTGCCACCCTGCGTGGATCACTTAGGTAGATTTCGTGGTGTTTTCCGGTCGGCTTGAGCCCGTTCACCGGCATGAACTCCTCATGCATGCGGGCGATAGTCGGGCCTTCAGCATCGTAGGGGCCGAGGTGCAAGGTCTGAACGCAGGTGCCTTCGGTCAGGCAGTCCAAACGTAACTTCTCAAAGGACGGCAAGTCCTTCTTCTTAGCGAGCAAGGCGGCGGTCGCGAAATCCGCTCGACTGATCCAATCGGGCACCATCATCATCATGGTCCAGAGCCACTTCGAGCGATCTCTGGCGGTCGTGAAACTGGCCAGATCGTCGGCCCACCATAGTCCAGACAACGGCGGCACGACGTAATCCTTGTCGGCCTTCTTGCTAGCCGCTTTGATCGTGTAGGCCACCGGGTACAGCGTCTGGATTGCATCGGGATAAGCCTGGGCTTGGCTAGGATCCCCGGCCCCGTCGATCATGAGGTACTGCGTTTGCGGGATTTCGATGACGTCAAACACGCCGGACTTGGCGCGATACGTTGGCGAAGATTTCTTGAAATCCACTTTCCTCACTGAGCTAGTAAAACACTGCGCAGCAGCGCGCTCAACCGCAGATGCGATCCAGGTTTCGTCGGGTTCGTGCGCGGATGCGAGGAACATCCGGCTACTGCACCTCAGCAAAGGCCCCTGCCAGCCAAGTTGGATCGGGATCTTGCAGGATGCTGGCTTGGCCTAGGCCCTCCAGCACCACAAACCGCAAGGAGTCCCCCCGCGTCTTCTTGTCCAGTGCCATGGCCTCGATCAGGACCCGCAAGTCCGCACCACGATAGGTCGTGGGCAGCCCAAGGGATGTGAGCAGGGCTCGGGTGCGGAGCACCAATTCGGCAGGGACTTTCCCCGCAGCCGCTGATAGGGCAGCCGCGAAGACCATGCCGACCGCAACCGCGTCACCATGGCGCCAGGTGTAGTCTTCAGTTCGTTCGATGGCGTGCGCGAGGGTGTGGCCGTAATTCAAAATCTGTCTGCCGAGCGCACGATCGATGGACTCCCCCAAGTCGTCCGCGACGACGTCGGCTTTCACCTGGATCGCCCGCAAGACGATTTCGTGCAACTGCGCAGAGGTCGGATCCAGCACTGCGACTGGATCAGTTTCGGCAATCCTCAGGATCTCCGGATCCACAATAAAACCCGCCTTGATCGCTTCGGCGAGCCCGGCGGCGTAATCGGCGGGCGGCAGGGTGGTGAGCATGGTCAAGTCACAGATCACCGCTGCAGGCGGGTGGATGCTGCCCACCAGGTTCTTGCCAGCGGTTGTGTTGAGCCCAGTCTTGCCACCAACGGCGGCATCCACCATGGCCAACAAGGTGGTGGGTACCTGCACGATGGGGATGCCGCGTAGCCAGGTAGCCGCCACAAATCCAGCCATGTCCGTGGTTGCACCGCCACCAACAGCCACAGCGCAATCGGTTCTGGTGAACCCAGCGGCTCCCAACTGTTCCCAGCAGTCAGCCGCCACAGCCGCGGTCTTGGCCCCTTCCGCATCCGGCAGTTCAATCATGAGGACTTCGCGACCCAACACCTCCAGGGACTGGGCGACTGTCCGAGCCGTTTCGATCATTGCCGGGGCATGGAACACGGCCACCCGCAGCGCGGTGTCGGGGACGTGTAAGGCCGCTTGCGGCACGATGTGGCGCCCAATCACGACGTTGTAGGGCTTCTCTCCACGAACAACGACAATGTCGGGATCCATCTGACTCCTCTTTGGTAGCTGCAGTGTTCTGACTCCTGCGGTGGTCTTACTACTGCGGTGGTGTGCCCGCTGCGGTCTTGACCACTGCGCTGTAGTGCACCACCCATGCCGGGCGCACCATCACTAGTCTGGCTGTTCTCCAACCGCCAACGCGACCGCCAACGCCTCCACACACTCCGACACCGGGTGTTCTCCGGAATCAATCGTGATGGTGGCCAGTCGCTCATAGATCGGATCACGCTCGGCGATCATCTTGCGCCATTGCGTCAGCACATTTCCCAACGCGACCGGCCGTGGGCCGCTGAGCCCGGCGCGCTTTGCGGAGACGCCATGAGCCACCTGCAACCGAACGACCGTAACATCGGCAAGGGCCTGGGCGACCTGCTCAGTTTGCACAGCCCCACTGCCGACGGCCACGATGGCGTCGGGCTGGCGCAACGCGGCCAGAACCTGATCAGCCTCGATGCGTCGGAACTCGGCCTCACCGAACTCCACAAAGATGTCCTCGCTGGGTTTCCCGGCAACCGACTCCACCATTTGGTCGGTGTCGAGGAAAGCAACACCTAACCGAAACGCCAACGCTGCGCCGATGGTTGATTTGCCCGAGGCCGGTGGCCCCACCAGTGCCACAACCATCCTCAGCGCACCACCAAGTTGTCTAGGTAGCTGGCGATATTCCGTTTGGTTTCTGACACATTGTCACCGCCGAACTTCTCCACAACGGCGTCGGCGACCACCAGTGCGACCATTGCTTCGGCCACCACGCCAGCCGCCGGTACGGCGCAGACATCGGAACGCTGGTGAATCGCGTTCGCGGCCTCTCCGGTGCTGACGTCTACCGTGCGTAAGGCTCTGGGGACGGTCGAAATCGGTTTCATCGCGGCGCGCACCCGCATAATCTCGCCGGTGGACATGCCACCTTCGATGCCACCACTCGTGCCTGACGTGCGGCGCAAGCGGCCTGCATCACTGATGATTTCATCTTGCGCATCCGAGCCCCGCGTGCGAGCCAGTTCCAGCCCATTGCCGATCTCGACACCCTTAATGGCCTGAATCCCCATAAGTGCTGCGGCGATCCGCGAGTCCAGTTTGCGGTCCCAATGCACATGCGACCCCAGACCGGGGGGCAAGCCATACGTAAGCACTTCCACGATGCCGCCGAGTGTGTCGCCGGACCGGTGGGCGTCGGTCACCTCCGCTTGCATGGCTTCACTCGCCGCCGAGTCGAAACAGCGCACCGGGTCAGCATCCAACGCCGCCACGTCATCGGGGTTGGGGAACTCCGCACTGCTGGTCTGCGCCTTGCCAAGTTCGACGACGTGACTCAGCACCGCAATGTCGCCGACCTCTGCCAGGAAACTGCGAGCGACCGCACCCAAGGCCACCCGAGCGGCTGTCTCCCGCGCACTGGCGCGCTCCAACACGGGCCGAATGTCATCGAACGAGTACTTCTGCATCCCCACTAGGTCAGCGTGGCCGGGCCGCGGGCGTCTTAGCGGCTGATTCCGGGCCAATCCGGCCAGCTCCTGTTCTGAAACTGGGTCGGGCGACATGACCGTCTCCCACTTGGGCCACTCGGTGTTGCCCACCTGAACCGCGATTGGTCCGCCCATTGTCAGCCCGTGACGGACCCCGCCCAAAAACGTAACCTCGTCCTGCTCGAACTTCATGCGGGCACCGCGCCCCGCGCCTAACCGGCGTCGGGCCAAGTGCCCGGCGACATCGTCGGTGGTGATCGCCGTTCCGGCCGGTAGGCCCTCTAGGATTGCGACCAAGGCGGGGCCGTGAGATTCTCCAGCAGTTAACCAACGCAGCATGGCTCTATTGTGGCACCTGCATCACCGGTTCGACGCAATCGCCGGTTTCCCCAACTCAGCGGGCCTAGTTCCGGGACTTCTTCGCCTTCGCCTTCTTCTGTGCGGCCTTCTTAGCGGCTTCCTTGCGCTGTTGCTTCTTCACCTTGGCAACCTCCCGCTTGGCCTTGTCCAACATCGGGTTGCTGCCATTCTTCTGCGGCAGTTGTGCGGCCGCTTGCCCGGAGGTCGGTGCTGGCACCACATCGGTGTTCGCGCTGCTATTCGGGGTCGGCGCTGGCACCGCGGGTGTCGCCGGTGGTGTGGCACCTGGCGACGCGCCCGGCGTGGTTGCACCAGGAGTCGGAGTGGTTGGCGCCGGCGTGGCTTCTGCGGTGGGGTTCGGAAGGGAATCGGCGGGGACGCTGAAGACTTGGCCTTGCAGGCTCAAATTGAGTTGACTGGCGTCTTCGCCATCAGCGGTGATGTCTAGGCCTGCGACGAAGTAGGCGCGTGTCATCCGTTCGAGCCCGTTCACGAAGCTC
>JAHZKU010000033.1 GCA_022600255.1 Actinomycetes bacterium
CGGCAAAAGTCGTTCAGGTCATTGTGGCCTGGGCTGCTGGTGTCGGCCTGTTGTATTTCATCGGCTGGATCTTGTCTTGGTTCGGTGTGAATCTGGATTTTCTCTACGGAACCAGCGCCACTGCGATCGTGTTCGGCTTGATTATCTTGGCGATCGCCGCTGCCACTTTGTTGGTTGACTTTGCCAACATCGAGGACGGGGTAAAGGCTGGCGCTCCGAAGGCGGCGGAGTGGTACGCCGCCTTCGGTATCGTCTCCAGCCTCGTGTGGATTTACCTGGAGGTGCTGCGCCTCCTTGCCCGAATGGGATCACGCGACTAGCGCAACCCGCCTACTGCGGGGCCAGCAGATGCAACGGCAACTGTGGCTCTTTGTGCAGTCCCGATCGGGAAAGGAATGGGTCGGAACGGCTTGGATAGCATGGTCCTGCTGGTTGACACGCAATGGCGAGGCTTGTTCGGGAAGCGCTGCATCGAGGTTGGAGAGAATTATGGGCAATCGGATTCCGGAACTGGATGTTTCCGCGAGGGCGGGCATGTTGTTGGCGGGGTTCTCTTCGGGACGGTCCAACCAACCCAACCTGCTCACTCGTAGTACCGCAGATCAGGCACTGATCACAGGCGTGACTGCCGCTAGCGCCTATGGGATAGGAGTCTCTGGGCACTCGTTCCTCGAGTCAATAGCCAATCGATTGCCGATGAATCGAGTAGTCAGCGGATTGGCCGTAGACGCTGTGGTCGCCAGCGCTGGTCTTGCGCTCATGAAGGCACTGCCACCGCAGCCGCAGCGATCCGGCAAGCAGGCTGCCCTGCAATTGATGGCTCACGCCGCCACGGGGGTGGGCACGGCCGGGCTGGCGGCGAATGCCTTGGAGTCGATCCGCGGCCGCCGTGGGGCCCGAACTGCTGCAACCGCTGCGCTGGCGGGCGTTGTGATCGGATCTTGGGCCTTGACTCGACCTGGCCGCGCCAAGTTCGGATCCCGACAGGCGGATGGTAGCTATCTTGAGAACACCCCGAAGACCTTGAGTACGGGTAAGGCTGCGGTCTTCGGTCTTGCGGCGACCGGAGCGCTGTATGGCTTGTCCCATGCGGAATCGGCCGGGGCTACCGGCATTTCCCATGTTGCCGCAAAGTTGCTGGGCGGGGAGCCCGCAGATCATCGGTCGTTGGGTCGGATCGGGGTTACCCTGCTAAGCGCCGGTGGTGCCTGGTACGCCGTTGCCGCCGTAAGCTCCAAGTTGGCAACCGTAGGCCAAGATGTGGAGGCTGCGAACGAGGATCGGCCGACACTGCCCGAGATCACGGGTAGCCCGGCGTCCGGGATTCCTTGGGATATTCAAAGCCGCGAAGGCACTCGGTGGCTCTCGGCCACGCTGACAGCTAGCCAGATTGAAGCTGTGATGGAGGAACCCAGCAAGCAGCCAATTCGCGTATATGCAAGCTTGGAGTCCGCGGACAGTGAAGAAGAACGCGCGGAGCTGCTGTTGTCCGAACTGGACCGCACCAGGGCATTCGAGCGCAGTTACATCGCTCTGTTCTCGCCCACTGGCTCCGGCTACGTCAACTACGTGGCCACTGAATCTTATGAGTTCCTCACTCGTGGCGACTGTGCAAGTGCAGCGATCCAATACTCCGTCTTGCCCTCGCCACTGTCCTTGACTAGAACCGAGGAAGGGACCCGGCAGACGCGTCTCGTACTTGACGGGATCGCCGAGCGGTTGCGTGAGTTGCCGCCCAGCAAGCGACCCAAGGTGTTCCTGTTCGGTGAGAGCTTGGGCTGCAAGGTCAACCAGGAGGTGTTCACGGGGGCCAGCGATCAATCGCTACGAGCACTAGGTATCGACGGGGCTCTGTGGGTGGGGACTCCATCGTTCACCAATTGGCGTCAGGTCGTATGGGAAGATCGCCCGCAAAACGAGCGTCCTGAGGTGGGCCCGGGCGCTATCTACTCTCCAAGAGCGGTTCCGGATTGGCGGGACCTTCCCGACAGCGAGCGTGAGCGCGTCCGGTATTTGCTGCTGCAGAATGGAGCAGACCCGGTGCCGAAGTTCGATGCGCAACTGCTTTGGCGGGAGCCCAACTGGCTTGGTCCAGACGAATCCCGGCCACCGGGAGCACCACAAGGCACCAAGTGGCAGCCAGTCACGACCTTCGTGACAACGTTGGTGGACCAGATTAATGCTCTGGCCCCCACGCCTGGTCAGTTTGAGTATGGGGGCCACGATTATCGTTCAGTGATTCCCGACGCCATCGCGGATGTTTGGCGACTACCCGCCACCGCCCAGCAACGCCAGCGCATTTTCCAGGTCATGGAGGACCGCGAACTCGCTTCGGAGATCAAGCGCCTGATGGCTGAAGCAGAGGCGAAGCCCGAAGCAGAGCGCGCGGAAGCCATGGCCAAGGCCAAGGCCAAGGTGGCGGAAATCGAGGCCAAACAAACCTAGCGATTGTCACCACTCACCGACGCCCGAGGAACGCCGGTGAGTGGTGACTGCTTGGAGCTATTCTCCGTGTTGATGCCCGACCGACGGTCACGCCCAGTGTTGGCGCAACCGCTAGCTGGCGCTCGGTGATGCTTCCGTTTGGCAGGCTGGCGCGGCGTCAAATGCGGCTTTGAGTTCAGAGCTGGCACCAGACGTTGCGGTGGAGAGGTTCGTCGCGAATGACTTCGCGGACACTTCGGCTGCCTTCACGGAAACCAGTGCTGCGGCAGAGGCCGTCGCGAAGTCCTGTGTTGTGGTTGCATCAGCGGCCGTTTGCACCGCATCGGCAGCGGTCTGGACCGACTCCTGGAAGCTCTTCTCTGCATTCGTCAACTCAGTCTTCAACTGCTCCGCACCCTCGGCGTCAACAGGGACCGCGTCCACTGCACTGCCGAGTTCGGCTATGGCGGAGTTTACGTCTGATGCTTGTGTTTTCAGTGTGGTCTTCAGCTGATCAACGGCAGAGTCCCCTTGAGATGGATCGAATGACAGGTCGCTGCCCAGAGCATTCAAACTCGTCTCCACCGATTTGGCTGACGTGCACACCGAATCGGCCCACTGCGCTTCCGCGGACAGACTCGGAGATTCGCTGGGAGACGAGGACCCACTACAAGCTGCTAGGCCCATGGTCAGTACAACGGCTGAGCCGAGCGCTAGGACCCGGAGTTTTCGTGGGGTACCGGATTCCTGGCGCGACGTGCTTGGCCCGGACTCTGTGTTGGTCTTGTTCCGTTTGATTGTTGTCATCTTTCTTCTCTCCTTTGTGTTGTTTCGCCGGGCTCCGTAGCTCCGAGTTGGTTTCTTGGCAATGGTTAGTTGTTCGCCGCTGGGTAGTCGATGGAGCCGCCGAGGACGAGGGAGACTTGCATGTCGACGTCAGCCAGGCCAGCCTCATCCAGACGTTCCCGCAGCGCGCTGGGATCAATTTCGGGGGGTCGGCCGAGTGCGATGATCCTCAATGTCTTGTTTTCTGCGCTGATCTGGGTGATGTCCCAATCTTGTTCTTCCGCCCACTGCTGGGCGATTGGCGTGGCGGTGAAGGTGATCTGTTGCTCTGCGACCACTCTAGAGGTACCGAATCCGAGCGGGATTGCGACCACCAGGACCATTCCGATCACCACGAATAGGGAGCCGCCGGTGAGCTTCTCCAAGCGTCGGCCCTTCTGTTGGGCGACATCGCGCACTCGATAGAGCAGCAAGAGCAGGGTCCCGGTGAAGATGATGGCGCTGACGTTCGTGGAGAACAGTACGAGCGCTCCAAAAGCCTCAGCATAGTTGCCTTCCTGCAGCACCAAACCGCAGACGCCCAGCGGTGGCACCAGCGCGATGGCGATGGCGACCCCGGGAAGAGTGTCGGATACATCTGCACGCACTAACGCGAAAGCACCCACGAGTCCGGTGGCCAGCGCGGCCACGAGGTCGATGAGGCTGGGGCTGACCCGGCTAGCTACTTGCGAGTTGCCCTCGGTGGTGAAGGCCCAATCGATCCAGCCGAAGAAGAACCCGATGGCGACCACCAGCAACGCCCCAACGACCCAGAGTGTAATGGAACGGGTGAGCATCGCCCGATCGGTCAGCACGAATGCCAAAGCGGTGCCGATGATCGGTGTCATCAGCGGGGCAACGATCATGGCTCCGATCACCGTCGCTGTGCTGTCCTGCATCACGCCCAACGTGGCGATGATCCCGGCCAGAGCAAGCAGTACCCAGAACTGGGAGGTCTTGGTACGCCGCTTCATCCCCTCGAAAAACAAGGACTCGGTCATCCGGTCCAGGTCAGACCCATCCACTCGCATCCTGGCCAAGTCCATGCCGCTACTCCCCAATGTTGATCTGGCTGCTACCAAGTTAGTCCGCTTGCCGCTAGTCGGCTGCTGGCCGGTCGCTTGGTATGCGGTCGTGGCGGATCGCACGGCGGCGCATAGCCTCGTTGAGAACCAACCCAACTAGTGACAGCCCCATGAAGATGTAGAAGACGGTGAACAGTTTGGAGGCGTCGGTGGTGGGGCTCAGGTCTCCGAACCCGACGGTTGTGATGGCAACAGAGCTGAAGTAGAAAGCATCTACCCAGGTCCAGCTCTCCACGAAGTGATAGAAGACCGTGGCAACGGCCAGTAGCGTGGCCGCCCAGCCGAGGGCCACTTTGTACGCGTGCTCTCGCAGGAGATCGGCCTTGCTAGATTCTGTCGAGCTGACCTCGCCGTCAGTGTCTTCACCTGACGTTGATGAGTTCGGTCCCATGCCTGGCCTCCAGGGGGTCTGATCTTGTTCTGTGACTTGAGTGAGTTTCCATTCCTGCGCCTAGCTTCCTGAAGCAACGGTCGCGTGCGGATTGCTGGGCCACGTAACTTCGAAGATGTCGTTGAGTCGCCAGGTACGTTGCAGGAACGCCTCAAGAGGCACATAGAGGCAGAACACTGCGAGCCAACGCGTATCGGCCATGGTCTGGATCCAGTTCAGCTCCCTGCCTGGTGGCGCTGTGGGCCCGAAGTGGATATCGACCGAACCATTGTCGTTGATGTCATGGTCCTGCAGGCTGCTGATGCCGGGGCTAGCTTGCTGGTTCGCGATTGGTGGGCCGGGGACAGGATCGTGGACGGTAATGGACCATGCCTGCTTGGCTGGGACCTCTGGGGGGATGCGCAGTGAGTATTTCCGACCTCCATCCAGGTAGCCGCCGCCTTGTTCTCGGCAACTCGTGAGGCAGACAGTGCGGTCTCCTTCTGATGCCCACGAATGCCCGGCGGGTGAGAGCGCGTTGGCCCGATACTGCCACGGGATGAGATCGTCGGTCTTACGGTCCCCATCAGGGTCGAACTCCGAGTCGCTGTGGAGGGGCAGAGTCTGCCATTGGCGGCTCGGCCAGTACTTGATGTCGGGATCTGAGACTGCGTACTTCCGACTGCTTCCGCCGCGTTCGCTATCGCTCATTGAGCCTCTCCGTATCAACTGGAGGTGGTGAGATAGCCCAACGGTATGTGGCAAAGTATGGCGGCGACCAGCGCCAAAGTGGTGCCTCGTTGGTGTAGTTCGCGTGTTCGCCACAAAGCTGATCGCCGTCAGCCTCCGCGGGATGTGCAACGAGGTGGCGCTTCATGCCTGGTCACCCCCGACCGTCCGGCCCGGGCTATTGCCGCTCGTTGATCCTACGGGCCAGGGCTGCGGTGGTGGCGCCGGTGACGATCCCCAGGATCGATCCGGCCAGTACGTCGCCTGGGTAGTGGACTCCGGTGTGCACTCGGGAGTAGGCAACTGCCGCCGCCAGGACCAGCAGTGGCGGGCCAGCGATGGGGAGCTGGCCGCTCACCGCGGTGGCGAACGCGAACGCCGAAGCGGAATGACCTGACGGAAATGAGCTGGACTCTGGCATTCTGACCTGACGAGCATCAGGTACGCGAGCGGCAAACCTATCGGGGCGAGCCCGTCGGTATAGCGGCTTGATCGCCAGGTTGGCCAGCGCCGAGGCCGCACCGATCGCGGTTACTCCCGTCACAGCTGCCTTGCGGCCTCGCGGCCCTCCGAGCGCGGCGAGGCCCGCGGCCACACCGAACCAGAGTCGTGAGTTGTTGGCTGCGTTGGACAGGCGCCGCAATGGCTCGTCCAAGGCCGGAGTTGCTGACTCAGCAATCGCCGTGTAGATGTCCTGGTCCAAGGCCAGCAATTGGTCCCGGATGCCCTGCGATGCAGTCCTTGGCCCAGTAGTCGCCCCAGCGAACGTGTCAGGCTCCGGTGTACCGGCTGGCTTGGCTGGGGTCGTCACTTGTCGGAGTCGCCTAGCTTGGCCAGGTCTACCCACTCTGCTGCCGCTGCTGCCCCTGGTGAAACGTACCCCGGCCGAGTCCCCACCGGGACCAGAAGTCGCAGTGCCTTGGGACGGACCGTCAGCTGCAGCGGGGAGTCGAACTCGAGGGCTTCACCATCAACTGCCGCCAAGATCGTGTTATCTGATTCCAGGATCAGCTCTTGGGTGGTCCACTGTGTCGCCACTCCTTCGCCAAGTCGGGGAGCGCTGCCTGCGGCATCGTCGGAATTCGTGATCGCGGCAACGCCTAACTCCCCCGAGTCCATCCGGACGCGCCGCCCGTAGTCCGGCGGGCCGCTCATCGTGTATGGATTGTTGGATACCAGAAGGAGTGGGACGCGATCGTGCTGAACACCGTCTGGAGTTGTGAACCGGATCGCCGACTGGTTCTCTTTGTCTCGAGAGATGTCTGCGACAGCTTGCGTCAGCACCTCGGTCTTGTTGGCTCGATAGGCGTCTTGATGGACTGCCTGAGCGTAGACGCCGAAGCTGACATTGTTCAGGAATACTCGGCCGCCGACCAAACCGTAGTCGATCTGGATTTCCTCCCCATCCACGAGAGCCTGCAACGCACTGATGGGGTCATCCCGGTCCAGGCCCACGTCCAATGCGAAATGGTTTCTGGTGCCGACTGGGACAGCGAAGAAGGGAACCTCACGGTCGATGGCCACAGCGGCGACCAGGCCCAGGGAACCGTCACCCCCGGCCATACCCAACGCGTCTGCACCCTGGGTGACCGCTCGGTGAGCCAGCTGGGTCAGGTCGTCACCGCGCTCAAGGTGGACGACGGTGATTCCCGCGGCGGCAGCTTTCTTGGCCAGGTCGCATTGCTCGGCCTTGCCGTCCCCGCTCCACCGGTTGATGATCAAAGTGGGGTTGCTGGTTCGTCCTCGGTAGGTGACGCTGACCTCCGAGCGGGCGGCCTTGGCCTGGATCGCTCGCCTCACCAGGAAGCCAGCGGCGCTGAACCCGATAGCAGCACCGGTAGCGAACGCTACGGGCACTGGCCACTTCCGGTGGGCTGGACAAGTTTGGGACGCAAGTTCTTCAGGCATGGTTATAGAGTATCCGCCGCCCGAAGCACTCAAGTGTGGGTGCTGGTCAACGCGTGAGATAGCCCAATGCATCAGCCTTGGCGACTGCTTCTCTGCGCCCGTGGACGTTGAGCTTGTCGTAGAGCGCAATCGTGTGCTTCTTCACGGTCGCCGGGGCAATCACCAACTCCCGGGCGATCTCCTTGTTCGAGTAGCGCGCGGCGAGCATGTTCAGTACTTCTAGTTCCCGGTCTGTGAGTTCGGATTCACCGGCCCGCCCGGACCGGGTTGGACCCGGAATCGATGGTTGATCGTTGCTGGTAGTGGGTTCGATGGCTTGGAGGATGGAGCTGACGTGGGTCAGCATGTCGCCGGTGACTTGCAGCCGGTGAAGCAGTGGGATGAGCGCTGGCCCGAGGTCTGCGATTCGACGGACCATGCCACTCTCGTGAGACATTCGGACCGCAATCGCCAGTGAGTCCAGAGCCTGGGATTCGTCGCCGCGGTCGGCCAGATCGATTGCCTGGATGGCGAGCAGGCGTAGCGTGTCCGGGTGATGGCGCCGACGCTCAGCCGTCTCCAGATACTGCGCCAGCATCTCCCGACCTTTGCCGACATCGGGCTCGTTGGACAAAAACACTTCCACGATCGTCGAGCCGAGTGTGAAGAACATGTACCTGTGGCGGGAGACCTCCGGGTCTGCGCGCTGAGCCCAACGCAACGCCGATGCTTGCCGCCCGAGGCGCAAGTCGAGTTGGGCCATGAACGCCTCGGCTACCGGCAGGAGGAAGGCACTGTGGGTTTCCAGCACGTACTTCATCATCGATTGGGCCACTTCGTCAGCCTTGGCACGTTGCCCCCGCGCCAACGCGACCAGGGCTAGGGCGATGTAGGAGTGGACAGCGTTGATCGATTGAGTGGCGAACCGGAGCCCAATCACCTCTCGCAGGTGGCCCTCGGCTTCATCTAGCTGGTTGCGCTCGTATTCCGCGATACCCAGGAAGTAGTGCGCTGAGGCGACTGTGTCGGGCATTTCGTAGCGTTCCCCAATAGCCAGCAACTGGGTTGCATGCCGTTCAAGGTCAGTCAGGTCGCCCTCGAGCCAGCCCAAGTAGGGCAACGCCCACGCCATCGGGTAGAAACGGGCCTCAGCAAAGCGGTTGTCCTCTACCACCGTCTTGGCCAACCGATGCGCTTCCAAGCAACGGCCCAATCCGGCAAGTGCCAGGATCTCAACAACGTAGGCGAAAGTTAGGTGGCGCCCCGGTGCCCCAGATAGCAACCGGCGAGCGGTTGCCGCCTCGCACAGCGCTCCCTCGAAATCTCCGAAGATGAAACGTTCATAGGCACTCCGCAAGCAAGCGATCTGGGCCAGCAGCGAGGGCTTCGCGGGATCCTCCGAGCAGGTCTCGGTGAGCAGCCCTTCCGCTCGCATCAGGAGTTCGCTCATTTGAGTGTGCCGGCTCTGGACATCACCCACGAGCCAGGCTTGCAGGACAAGCAAGCCAGGTGAGGTGTCGAGAACTGTGGCAGGCACGCTGGATAGCAGCTGAGAAAGCTCGAGCCACTTCTCCTGCTCGAGTAATTGGGCGCCGTGTTCGATCGCGAGGTTATTGATCCCGGGCTCATCGTCGACCAGAGCCAACTGGCCGATGGCTTCTTCCATCATCTCGTGACTGCGGAATACGTCAACGGCAGCACGTCGCATCTCGGGCTCTTGCAGCATTTGATAGTCGGGGCTGAGGGGCCCACGCAGCTCCAGTAGGCGAGCGAAGACATGGTGGAAGCGGAACCAGTTACCTCGCCCGCCAAGTTGCACGACGAATAGGTTGTTTCGCCAAGCCCAATTGATGAACTCAGCTCCGGTCATCCGCGGGGCCGACGAAGCGGCGGAAGCGACCGCATCGCACAACTCCGCGTTGAATCTCTCGAACAAGGAGGCAGCGAGCAGGTGAAAGCGGACTTCAGCTGGCACCCGGTCGAGCACCTCGGTCAGCAGATATTCCTGAGTGGCCTGGTCCAGGAGCGCCGCCCCCAGAACAGTGTTCTGATCCGGCGATAGGCGGTATGCGTAGGTGGCCAGCCGAGCTCCAGTGGGCCATCCCTCCGTTGATCGGAGGAGGTCATCGACTTGGTGAGTTGAAAGTTCGGAGTCCAGAGCGTTCCTGGTGAACCCCGCGAGTTCCTCCCGAGTGAAGGCGAGGTCGGCCATTCCCACTTCGCCCATCTGACCCGTCGCACGGAGCCCACCGATCTCGGTCGGTGGCTCCTGCCGAGTCAGCAGCATCAAGTGAACCGATCCAGTCGGGTGCCGAGCCAACTCCGAGACGATTCGCTGACACTCCGGTGACGTCAGCAGCTGGAAGTCGTCCAGCACCAGGACGATCGATTCTGGGAGCCTAGCCATCTCATTGGACAATTCAATGATGACCGCATCGAGTTCGGGTAGTTCAACGGAGTGAGCCATCTGCGAGGCCACCGGAAGTGATTCCGGGAAGATGCTGCGTATCGCCGCCGTCAGGTGGAGCAAGAATCGTTGGGGATCAACTAGGGAGTGATCACCGGAGATCCACGCCACGGGTCGGCTGACTGTTTGGGCCCACTGGCTGACTAGCACTGACTTGCCGAACCCGGCTGGTGCGCACACCAGGCTCGCTGACAAATCTAGATTTCGGTTCAACAGGTCAAACAGGCGGGTGCGCTGGATGCTTCCCAATGGTGGCCTGGGACGCTGAAAGAGCGCTTCGTGAATCCCGGCCATTCGGGGCGACGCGTCGGAATCACTCACAGCGGCCCTCCCGAGACTGGATTTTACCGGCGAAGTGGGCACCCAGCGGTGGATCCGCATCCCCAACAAGTCTAGCAAAGAGGCGCCTCACCTCCCGCCGCAAGTGGGACCCCCCTAACGGGCTCGACATACTCCAATCGGGCTCGTCGATACACCCTTAGAGCACCAAAAGGGGGCTTCCCGCAACGCGCGGCCACTGCAAGTGTGGACATGGCGACACGGTGCGAGTGCGAGCTCGTGATCTTGTCAACAGTAGGAGTGACAGCCATGGCTCACCGGTTACGCGGCAGTCGACAACTGCGGTTGCTCGACCCTGCCGGAACTGCGCAAGCCCCAACGATCAGGCGGGTAGGCAAGAGATGACTAGCTATAAGATGACGACTCCGATTCCGGCTGAAATCACGACTGAGGACGAGGTAGAGACATCGATTGGGACTCTCCGGTTCTTTGATGGGGTGGCCACCGCAGAAACGGTGGCTAAGACCTACGACTATTTGGATCGATCCCGCGCCGTCGAGGTCTTCCTCAACTGCATTCCAGCCATGTCCATGTCCACATTGCGCGACGGCCAAGGAGAGGCCGGGGCAGACGCCTCTAACAAAGTCTGCATCTTCGACACGCTCATGGATTCCACCACAGTACTCCTGACCGGCAATACCTCCACGATGTACGCGATCGGGTTCCTTGACCTGGCCAAGGATGGTCCCACTGTCGTGGATCTGCCCACGGGGATGCTGGGGATTCTGGACGATATGGCCTTCCTCTATCAGACTGATCTCGGCGTGGCAGGTCCCGACCAGGGAGAAGGCGGCAAGTACCTTGTTTTGCCTCCCGAATATGACGGGGACGTGCCGGACGGCTACTTCGTGGTGCGTTCGAACACCAACAGTGTGTGGCTGTTTATGCGCGGATACCTGGACCACGGGATTAAGGCCGCTTCGGACAATATTCGCGACAACCTGAAGGTCTACCCGCTTGCTGCTGCCGAGGAACCGCCGCAGATGGAGTTCATCAACGTATCCGGCAAGCAGATGAACACCATCCTGCCCAACGACGACAGTTTCTACGCCAAGCTCCACAAGCTCATCCAAGGTGAACCTGATGACTACCTCGGACCAGAGATCAAAGGCATGCTGGCTGCGATCGGCATCAAGAAGGGTGAACCGTTCAATCCCGACGCCCGGATGCGTGAGATCCTGTCCGACGCCGCCAAGATCGGCAACGCCGCAGCCCGCGCCATCAGCTACTCACCTCGCGACCCGGCCCAGTTCGTCTACGGGCCCGATAGCGCTTGGGTCATGGGGTACGCCGACAAGGACACAACCTTCACCCAAGATGGTGCCCGCAGGCTGGACCCCCGCGTCTTCTTCCACTTCGGCTACATCTGCGTCTCACCGGCAATGGCAGTAACCGTCGCGGGCAAAGGGTCGGACTATGCCATGGCGGCCGTCGACAGAAAAAACCAGGCACTTGATGGCGCCAAGACGTACAAGTTGCACCTACCTCCGAACGTGCCGGTCAAGGACTTTTGGGCGGTAACCATGTACGACACTCAAACTCGATCCCAACTACAAACCGATCAGCAGTTCCCCACCCTTGGCAGCCAAACCGAAGGCGTGCAACAAAACAAAGACGGGTCCTACGACATCTACTTCAGCCCAACACCACCCTTGGGCAAAGAAGGCAACTGGCTACAAACCATCCCCGGCAAGAGCTGGTTCATCGCACTGCGCGTGTACGGACCTCTCCAACCTTGGATCGACCAAACCTGGCGACCCGGCGAACTGGAACCGGTGTCGCAATCCTCAATGGAATAACAGCCGGGAGTCTTCAGCCTTGGTCCAGACGAACGGGGAACCTAGAAAGGGAAGTCAGATGTCCACCGACACTGCGGAAACAGGAGTACCACCAGAAGAATCCGCCAAACCGCGTGAGGCCAGGGTCCTTTTCGTTCCTGGCAACGTTTGGCGTATCGGGATGGTCCTGATCGGGGTACTGGCGCTTGCCCTCTTCTTGGGCTTCATCCTGGATGACGGCGGCAGCGTCTTCTTCACCCTCCTCATGGCCTGGTTCGCTGCCTTGGCCATGGAACCAGCCGTTAGGCGCCTGGCCAAGCATATGAAGCGCGGTCTGGCCACCGGGGTCGTGATGCTCAGTGTGCTGGTCTTCTTGGCCCTGTTCATGTTTGCTTTCGGCAGGCTGCTGATTGAGCAAATTGCTGCGTTGATCCAGACTATCCCGGGCCTGATCGATGGCGTGCTCGACTGGGTCAACCAGACGTTCGATATGCAACTTGGGCGACAGGACATCCTCGAGTCGGTGAACCTCTCCGAAGACGAGATCGCCGAACTGGCCACCGAAGTCGGCGTCAACGTGCTCGGGATCCTGGGATCGGTGCTGGGGGCCTTCTTCTCCCTGTTCACCCTCGCGCTCTTCATCTTCTACTTCTCGGCTGACGGCCCCCGGTGGCGTCGCTGGGTAGCCCAACTGTTCCCACAGAAACTCCAATCCGTTGTGATCAACATCTACGACACCACAGCGGAGAAAACCGGCGGCTACGTAGCCGCGAGGGTCGTGCTTGCCGCCTTGAACGGCGGCACCAGCGCCATAGTGTTCGCCCTGATCGGCATGCCCTACTGGCTAGCTCTGGGCATCTGGACCGGTCTGGTAGCCCAGTTTGTGCCAACGATCGGTACCTACATCGCGATCGTTCTCCCCGTCTTGGTGGGGCTGCTCAGCGGCAACCCATGGGTGGGTGTCATCGCCTTGATTTGGGCGCTGGTGTATCAACAAGTTGAGAATCTGACGTTCGAGCCCAAGATCAGTGCCAAAGCCGTCGACGTCCACCCCGCCGTTGCCTTCGGGGCGGTCATGCTGGGCGCGGCACTCTTCGGGGTAGCTGGAGCGATTCTTGCGGTGCCAGTGATCGCCATGTTCTTGTCGTTGCTGAACATCTATATGAAACGCCACGAACTCCTACCCGAACTGCGAGAACCGGGCGACGGAGAACCATCCGACCAGACCGAGGACGACGGCCGGAAAGAATCACCCACCACCCAGGAGACTGCCAAACCGGCGCACTGACAAGTACCTAGCGAAGACAACCAGACCAGGGAGTGAGTAGGCATGAGCGAACCATCGGGCGATCCAGGCTCTGACGGGCCATCAGCGGTTGATCAAACTGAGGTAGAGCGGCTGCGCAACGAGGTTGCAGAACTGCAAAAGCAACTCGATAGCGAGCGGGCCGACAAGCCGACGGGAGTGATCACCGAACCACCGGGTCAAACCGGTCCCAAGCGACACCTCGGCCGCACAACCATGTCGTTCATCCTGATCCTGATCGCGGCGATCTTGGCTCCCCTCTCGGTGGCAACCACTTTTGCGGTAAGCCAAATCAGCGACACCGACCGCTATGTGAGCACTGTGGCACCCCTGGCCAAGAACCCGGTGATCCAGGCGGCGGTCGCGGACCGGCTGTCCAAGGAGATCTTCACATACGTCGACCTCGACGAGATCTCCGATACTGCGGTGGCGGCCATCGGAGAGTCGGCCGATCTCTCCGATAGGTCCCAGACCTTGCTCTCGGCGCTCACCGGTCCATTGAAGTCAGGCATCGAAAGCTTCACCCATGATCAGGTAACTGCGGTTGTTCAGTCCGAGGCGTTTGCGAATTCTTGGGCCGAGGCCAACCGAGTTGCCCACGCTGAAATCGTGAAACTACTCTCTGGGGATCAGTCCGGGGCACTCAACCTAGCGGACGGCAAGATCACCGTTGATGTCGGCTTCGCCGTCGAACAGGTAAAACAAGGCTTGGTCGAGGGCGGGTTTGAACTCGCTTCGAATATCCCGGCAGTGACCGCTACCTTCGTGCTCTACGAATCTGACAACCTGTCTACGCTGCAGACCTACTACTCAATCGCGAATACCTTCGGGTACTGGCTGCCAATCGTGGCCATCGTGCTGGCTCTGGCTGGGATCTTCGTGGCCAACCGTCGCCGAACTGCGGTTGTCGGTCTCGGCTTTGGCGTACTGGTCACCATGGCAGCCCTCAGTGTGGCCCTATCGGTGGCCCGCAACGGCTATCTGCTGGCGCTGCCCCCCGATGCGAACCGAGAAGCGGCCGGGATCGTCTTTGATACCGTCACTCGCTTCCTGTACGAAGGCCTGCGCGCAGCCGCTCTGGCAGGCCTGATCGTAGGTCTTGCCGCGATCTTGGTGGGCAGCAGTCGAGCAGCAACCGGCATACGTGGTGCGGCGATCACCGTCTCCCAAAAGTCCAGCAACGGCCTGGCACGCCTGGGTGTTCCCATGGACAAAGTCCAGCCAGCTACCGCCCGCTATGCCACTGCCGGGAGGATCGTGGCAGTCGTGATCGCGATCGTCGTAGTCCTGGCACCGGAGTACTCCACGCCATCACTTGTCTTGTGGACCACCGCGGCGTTGCTCGTTGTCCTGCTAATCATCGAGATCCTGACGGTGCCACAACCGGACGAGCAAACCCCCGAAGCCGAGCAAACTGACAGCGAAACGGAAACCCAGGTAATCACACCCGCCTAGGGACACTGGCCCGGATCATGGCTGCAGCACGCCTGGAAGTCTTGGCGTGCGGTGACCCAACGGACCAAAGCCGCGATTGCACCACGTTGCCACTTCTAATGGCTCCTTGGTTGGGGCTGCGGTTGCTGGGTTCTGCATGACTTTCTGCCCCTGTTGTTGATGATCCGGGGGTATTGTCACCGGGCCTGGTGGAGCCAGTAGATCGCTAATAGGAAAGTGGCCTCCGTGTTTGGTTGGGCTCTTCATAGCGTGAATGTCGGCATCTGTTCCAATGACGCCAACCTGCCCCTCTCCGACCAGTCGTGAAACGAAGGTTTTGCGTGGCTACCGGGGACGAGCACCGGGCATGCCTGTCGACTAACGGTCCTTTCATCGGCAGGTGACACCGCTCGGAAGCGTGGCCAGGGGTGACAAATAGCGAATACAGAAACCTGCCAAATA
>JAHZKU010000034.1 GCA_022600255.1 Actinomycetes bacterium
ACGAAGTCGACCGTTTCGTGCTCGACCGTGATCGCCGCCGCGATGTCGGCCGCCACCTCGCGCTCAGTGCGCCCTTCCCGGAGGAAGTCTGGGACCTGCCTGTGCACGGCATCAATGGCGGCGCCAGCGCGCTGCAACGCTGCCACCTCGGCTGCCGACTTGAGCTCTCTCATCGGGCCGATGACGGCTCCAGCAAGTCCCGGCTGCGCTCCAGGAATCGCCGCCAGGAATGCGATGATCTTCTCTGCCCACATGTGGTTGTCAAAGCCCAGCCGGCCACTGGGGATTCGTTGTGCGATGAGTGCGTAGGGGTCCTGGGTCTCCTCCCAGGGCAGGATTTCCACGTCGAGGGCGGCAACTGGAGCGGCCAGCGCGGCCGACTGTTCCAGATGGGGAACCAGTAGGATTGCGGGCTGGCCCGGCTGGATCACTAAACAGGTGAGCCGTTCCAGTGGGATCGCGGCATAGCCGGTCAGGTAGACCAGATCGGCTGAAGGAGAAATCAGCAGCGCGGCAAATCCGGCCACGGCACAGTTGGCTTGGGCTTGGTTCAAGCGCCGCTGGAACTCCGCAGGTTCGCGCGGGTCGGTGGGGTGTTCTTCGGAGGAGTTGGGGGCCACACCTACACCGTAGGCGAGAGTCGGGCAGGCATGATGGTGCTATGACCAAACGCCTCATGCTGCTGGATAGCGCTTCGATGTACTTCCGGACTTTCTACGGTGTACCCGATCGATACCACGGCGTGGATGGGACTCCGGTGAATGCGGTACGCGGGTTCCTCGACGCGATGGCGCGCCTGCTGAACACCTATCAGCCGGATCTGCTGGTGGCGTGTTGGGATGACGATTGGCGGCCCCAGTTTCGCGTGGACTTGGTGCCCACCTACAAGGCGCACCGAGTCGACGAACAGGCCACACCAAGTCCGGAGGCGCAGCCCCATCAAACCCAGGCCGGTGAAGTTGAGGAGATTCCCGATCCATTGGCGGTGCAGGTACCGATCATGGCCGATGTCCTGGCGGCGATCGGCATCATGCGGGTGGGTGCGCCGGGTTTCGAGGCCGATGATGTCATCGCACAGTATGCGCGCAACCACGCCGGCCCGGTGGACATTGTCACTGGTGACCGCGACCTGTTCCAGCTCGTTCAAGCGCAGGGCCCAAACAGGGTGCTCTACACCGCCAAGGGTTTCGGGAACATCGCAGAAGTGGACGATGCCTGGTTGGCAGCTAAGTACGGGGTAACGGGCGCTCAGTACGCGGACTATTCCTTATTGCGGGGTGACTCCAGCGACGGGTTGCCCGGCGTCGTAGGGGTGGGGGAAAAGACAGCGTCTGCCTTGATCAACAATTTCGGTTCCCTGAAGGAAATCCAGGAGGCCGCGACCAACCCCGATTCCGGGATGAGTGCCAATCTGCGGGGCAAGGTGACGCGCAGTTCGGACTACTTGGCCCGAGCCGTGGACGTGGTCACCCTGCATCAAGAAGTGCCTGTCCCGATGCCGATCACGGCGCTCCCCCACGATCCGCAGCACCCGGCCGAGCTAGTGCAACTGAGCGACCAATACAACTTGGAGGACCCTGCCAACAGGCTGCTAACCGCGTTGGCCCGCATCGCTTGAATCAGTCGTGAACCCCGGTGTGGGTAACTAGGCCGCGGTCGATCAAGCCTGCTGCGCTTCTGGCTGTGTCGGCGAGTTTGGTGCCGGATCGCGCTTGGCTGATTTGCCCAAGCAGGTCAATGATCTGCTTGCACCAGCGGATGAAATCGCCCGCGGTCAGCTCGGCCTCCCAGAGCACCTGGTCCAAACTGGTGCCGTTGGCCCAGCGATAAATCGCCCAGCACAATCCCAAGTCCAACTCCTTGAGGGTGGCTAATCCATGGTTCACTTCCACCTCATGCAGGACTTCCCAATCCTGTCCGAGCTGTGAGATCGCCGCGCCCGCGGGCCCGCGGGGAAGCCGCGGCCGACCGCCCTCTTCCCGACCACGCGATTCGTAAACCAGCGCAGCACATACGCTTGCCAGCTCAGCCGGGGTGAGCCCGTCCCAGCGTCCGAGGCGCAATGATTGGGCGGTCAACAGATCGGTGTCCCCGTAGATCCGGGCCAGGATTTTGCCGTCGGCGGTGATGTTGGTTTCCGTAAGGTCAGCCACGGCCTCCGCGAGTGGATTCTGGCTAACCCCAGCGGGCTCCTCGGCTGCCCTGCCCGTCTGTTGCAGGTAGCCCAGCTCAATGAGGACATCGCAGATCTTGTCGAACTGTCGGGCAATCGTACTGGTCCGGGTGCTAATCCGGTTGCGGAGTTTGGTGTCTCGCCGCGCCAGCTTGTGATACCGCTCAGCCCACCGGGCGTGCGCCTCCCGGTCGGGACAGTCATGACATGGGTGGGCGCGCAACCGACTGCGCAGCCGCTCGATTTCTGCGGTTGTGGCCGCGTCTGGAACAAACGTGGGGGTGGTTTCGGGTAGATCGCGGGCAATCTCGCGCAGGTTCTCCGCGACTAGCTTTCGACTGTTGGCCGATCGGCCGTTGAAGTTCTTCGGAATCTTGACGCGGGCCACCGACTTCACGGGCTCGGAGATGTCGGCTGGACCAAGCCGATCGACCTTCTTGTTGAGCCCAACCACGAGCACTCGGGGATCGCGGGCCATGGGGTCGGCCGCGTCGACCACGGCAACCGGACCCGCGCGTCGACCCCGGGGAATGACAATCACATCACCGCGGCGCAACGCGTGGAGGGAATCGGAGATACTGCTGCGCTTTTCTGCGCGCCGCAGTCGGGCCGCGTCCTTCTCGATCTGTTGCAGGTCTTCCCGTAGTTGCGCATACTCGCGGAAGTCCCCCTGGTCACAGTGCATAGATTCTCGATAGCCCGCCAAGGGTTCACTGTTGCGTTCGATCTCCGCTGCGAGCTCAACAACACCCGCATCGGCTTGAAACTGCGCGAACGATGATTCCAGCAGCGCGGCCGCACGATCTCGCCCAGTCGCCGATACCAGATTGACTGCCATGTTGTAGGACGGGCGGAAACTGGATCGCAAGGGATACGTGCGGGTGGAGGCCAAGCCAGCAACGGCCTTGGGATCAAAACCATCACTCCACGCAACCACGGCGTGGCCCTCGACATCGATGCCGCGCCGACCGGCCCGACCGGTGATCTGGGTGTACTCCCCTGGGGTGAGATCAACGTGCGCTTCGCCGTTCCACTTGACGAGCTTCTCCAGCACCACGGACCGAGCGGGCATGTTGATGCCAAGCGCTAGGGTCTCGGTGGCGAAGACACACTTCACGAGTCCGAGTTGAAAGAGCTTCTCCACTACCTCTTTGAATACCGGAACCATCCCGGCATGGTGGGCCGCCAACCCGCGTTCGAGGGCGGACAACCAAGTGCCGAAACCCACAGCGTGGAGGTCATCTGGTGAGATCGCCGCGCACGCCGCCATCGCCAAATCCCGAATCTGGTGTCGCTCGGATTCGTTGGTGAGGTAGATGCCGGCATCCACGCACTGCTCCACTGCAGCATCACAGGCGGCGCGACTGAAGATGAAATCAATGGCGGGCAGTAAGTCTGCCCTTTCCAAGCGCCGCACCAAGTCCGGGCGGGAGAGTTTGGGTCCACCACCCCGTCTGGGCCGATGGTCTCGGCGGGAGCCGCCGCGGCCTCCCCCGCGGCCACGCGTGTGCTGGGATTCGGCGCGGGCGCGTTGTGTGAGTTCCGGATTCACCCGACGCTGCTCGTCGTCGATGAACAGATCATGCAGGTGCGTGCCGACCGCAACGTGCTGCCACAGAGGCACGGGGCGATGCTCCTCGACAATCACGTCGGTGTGGCCTCTTACGGTGCCGAGCCAACGGCCGAACTCCTCGGCATTGCTCACAGTGGCCGACAGCGCCGCGATCGCGACACTGGGTGGCAGGTTGATCAGGACCTCTTCCCAAACTGCACCGCGGGATCGATCTGCCAAATAGTGAACTTCATCCATGACCACGTGGGTCAGATTAGTGATGGCGTTTGATTTGGCGTAAAGCATGTTACGCAGGACCTCGGTGGTCATGACAACGATGGGGGCATCGCCGTTGATTGCGTTGTCGCCGGTGAGTAGACCCACTGAGCTCGCGCCATAGCGCTGCTGCAGATCGGTGAACTTCTGGTTGCTCAGAGCCTTGATGGGAGTGGTGTAGAAGCAGCGCTTGCCTGCGGCCAGCGACAGGTGCACAGCGAACTCACCAACGATCGTCTTGCCAGCCCCCGTCGGTGCGGCCACCAAGACGCTGCGGCCCTGCTCCAGTGCCTCACATGCCGCGATCTGGAACGGATCCAGTGGAAAGTTGTATAGCTTCTCAAAACCCGCCAACGCCGTGGACTTGTGTTTATGTCTCCTGTTGGCGGCGGCGAACCGCTCAGCCGGACTACTCATAAAGCAACGATCCCAGGCAGGCCGATCATCGGTCGCAGTGGGTCAGGCCCCGATCGTGGAGTTGGCAGGCAACACCACTTTGAGTTTGTCCCGAAACAGGGAAATATCCGCAGGGAGGGGTCCGATGCGTTCCCCATCGGCATAAACAATCTGGTCGGGGGCAGCAATGCGAACCACTTGGCCCGTGTATTGCTCGACGGTGTGGTGTTCGACGTGCGTCCCCTTGTAGACGCTGGGAAACACGCGTAGAAAGTCGAACTTACTAGCCTTCTTGAGCCAAGTGATCATAAAGAGGCCGTCATCGGGTTTGGCACCGGCACAGACCTTCATGCCGCCGCCGTAGGAGACACCGTTTCCGACGGCCACGAGCATGCCGTGATCACGATATTTCTCGCCGTCAATGTCAACTTCGTAGGGGATAGCTTTGAACGTCCCGAGCTCAGCCAGGATGCCGATCAAATAGCGCAGTTCACCCTTGGGCCACCGCATCTTGTTAGCCCGCTCATTGACGCAAGAATCGAAACCGCTGGACAAGACCCCCATAAACCAGCGCTGCGACCCGTCTGATGTGGTGACTTGGCCAACGTCGATGGGCCGGACATGAAAATCCGCGAGGGCCTGAATGGCGGTGTCGACATCGGTGATTCCGATGAGGTTGGCGTTGTCATTGCCGGTCCCCACCGGAATGATCGCTAGTGGAGTATCGGTGCCAGCCACGGCCTGCACGGCCAAGTTGACCGTACCGTCACCGCCGGCCGCTACGACGGCGTCAACCCCGTCGTCAACCGCCTTACGGGCCATCTCCAGTGCTTCTTCGGGTGAACCAGCCAGCAACAGCGCCGCATCAATCCCGTTGTGGTGCAGGGCCGCACCGATCTCCGGTGCGGTTTTCCCACCCTTACCTCGGCCAGCGAGCGGGTTGACAATCACAGCAACGGTTCGGGTCATAGTTACCCAGCGTAAGGCAAACGCTGGGACCGTTCGGCCACCGACATCGGTCAGGCGTCTTCGGGGAGTTCACTCAGTTCGTCATCGCGCAGATCCACAAGCGGATCGCGCCGCCGCTTGCGTCGATCGTTCAAGGTGGCAATGCCCATCACCACGCCGATCATCAAGATGATTGGTGCGGCTAGCACCGTCATCGTTAACGGGTTGCCGTCCGGTGTGGCTACTGCGGCGAACACGAAGATGCCCAACAGCACCCAGCGCCAAGATCGGACGAGGTTACGCGCCGACAGCACCCCGGCGAGGTTCAGCATCAACGCAACCAACGGCAGGAGAAAGCCCAGTCCGAACACGATGGTTGTGCGCAGGAAGAACCCGATATAGCGAGTTACGTCGATGAAGTTGGAGACGTCGTCTGGGGTGAAGTCGAACAGGAAGCCCAGAGCATTGGGCAGAAACACGTACGCGAGTAACGTGCCACTCACGAATAGTGGGGTCGCGATGGCGACAAAGAGTAGCGACCAACGCTTCTCGTGCTTGTGCAGTCCTGGGGTGACGAACCGCCACATTTGGTAGAGCCAGATCGGTGAAGCCAGCACCACCCCAGCCACCGTAGAAATCTGCAGTTTCAGGATGAACGGATCGGCGACGCCGGGCATGACCAGTTTGATATCGCGGCCATCCCCCACCATTTCGGCCACGACCGCTTCCACGGGCGCGGTGATTGCCCCGAAGATTTGATCGTAGAAGAACCATGCCGCGACCGCGCCCACCACAATGGCGAGCACGCTGCGAAAGATGCGGGTGCGCAGTTCCCGCAGATGATCAGTCAGCGGCATGCGGCCGGCTGCGGATCCGGCTTCTCCGGTGACTTCGACTTGGGCCACCAGCGTCGCTACTCTTTGCTGGTCGCCGGAGCGGAATCCGGTGTCGGCTCGCTCAGATCCACCTTGGCCTCAGCCTTATCGGTGATCTGTTCCGGCGCCGCAGCCTGATTCTCTTGGGCCCCGTCATCGTAGTCGTCGCGCAGTCCCTTGGTTTCTGTCTTCAGAATCCGCATGGAACGGCCCAACCCACGGGCAGCATCGGGTAGCTTCTTGGCGCCGAAGAGCAGCAGGATCAAGAGCCCGATGATGAGCCACTCTGCTCCCTGGGGCATTTGCAGTGCGATGAGGTCTAGGTGCACGGTTATCCTCCCGAGCGTTCCGCGTGACAAAGGCCGACTGCACTAAGGGTAACCGACAAATCCGCTTCGGTGATGCCATTCCGAGCCCAGTAGCAGTGCGACCGGAATCTTGGGACGATGGCCCCAAGAGCGCGCGCCGACTAGAGCAGTTTAGTCACCAGAGAGTTGGCCCTCTTGAGCCAGTTGCTCGACCAGACAGTCCTGGGCTCGTAGCGTCAAACCGAAATCAATCAGGTCGTCGTGCCCAATCGTGGGGCCGTAGTGCAGTTCCAAGGCCTCCGCTGGGACATGGACTCGCTCGATCGTGACTCCGGCTCCGCGCAGCAGTGTCACCACTTCGTCGTCTGCGGTCTTGGTCACCTGATCTTCGCAAGTGGGGCAGGCAAACGCGTAGGTAGCCCAGCCAGCGGCGGGCGCCACAACGACATGGATATCGCGCGGTTTCAGATCCACGTCACCGCACGTGGGACAGGTGGCCTTGATAGTTGTCATGCCGGTCCCTCCCTGGATCAGCGGTGTCAAACACCTGATATCGATCGGTTCGATACCCTGACCTAATCCTGATTCGCGCATCGATGCACGCTGGGAGGGGTCCGGTTTAGTCCATTCGTGGGGTTACTACCGGATAGAGACCACCAAATCGGACACGAAATGGACATAAAATGCAGGTCCGTTTCGGCCCTATGTGACCAATTGCGCACGCATTGTGACTTTGACGGCTGCGGAGACTGTGGCGTTAGTGATCGAAGCCCGGCAGGGCCGACCGTTAGCTGGCTCAGGAAGCCGCCGGGCTCGGCGATTGCACCGATTCCAACTCAACGATGAAAGCGAGGGCTTCGTCGGGCTGAATCGCGGGCGGTGATCCGGTCGCCCCATAGGCGAGGTCAGATGGGATCAACAGCAGGCGAGCGCCGCCTGGCTTCATGCCAGCTACGCCTTGGGTCCAGCCAGGAATCACGCCGGACAGCGGGAACGTGGCGGGCTGGCCGCGTTCGTAGGAGGAGTCGAACACTTCCCGTGATTTGTAGCCGACGCCGACATAGTCCACCGTCACGGTGTCATCGGTGGTGACCTCAACACCTAGCCCAGTGCAGAGATCAATAACTTGCAGTTCCGTTGGCACTTTGGCGTCAGCGGCCACGGTGAGTTGCGGAGCCTCGCCGCCAGCGCCAATCGCGGTCACGCCGTCGACCGACTGATCAAAGGCACACGACTCCGGGTTGGCCGAGGTTTGATTCTCGGCTTCGTTGGTGCTCGTGGAGCAACCGGCGGCAACCAAGGTCACAGCCGCGATTGTGGACAGAAGGGCAACTCGAATACGCACAAACAGACTCTATGGCCTATCGACGCCGTGTGCGGGCAGGACCCCCAAATCGGCTGGGTGTGTCTTCAGATTCACGTGGGTTACATGCTGGCGATGAGCCGGTCAACGCGCTCATCGGTGGCGCGGAACGGATCCTTACACAGTACGGTGCGTTGGGCCTGATCGTTCAGCTTCAGATGGACCCAGTCCACGGTGTAGTCCCGGCGCTTGTCTTGGGCTTGCCGGATGAAGTCGCCGCGCAGCTTGGCGCGGGTCGTTTGTGGAGGCTTGGTCTTTGCCTCGAATATCTCAACGTCGGAAGTCAGTCGCTTCGCCTGGCCGTTGCGATCCAGGAGGTAGAACAGCCCGCGATCTCGCGAGATGTCGTGGTATGCGAGGTCCAACTGGGCCACTCTGGGGCTGGCCAGCGTCAGATCCTTTTTGGCCATGTATCGCTCGATCAGTTGATACTTCATGATCCAGTCAATCTCACCGGCGACGAGGGCGTAGTTCTGGGAGGCCACGGCAATGAGCGTGCGCTCCCACAAATCCAGAATGGGCCCGTACCGGGGGTCAGCGTCCAAGCCGACTCTGCGCGCGTAGTTGGACACTGCTTGGAAATACTCACCCTGGATATCTAGCGCGGACATCTGGCGTCCGTTGGCCAGGCGCACCGTGGACTTGCCTGTGATGTCGTGACTCATCTCGCGGATGGCCCGGATGGGATTCTCCAACGTCATGTCTCGGATGGAACCGCCGTCCTCCAACATCCGCAGCAGCAGATCCGTGGCCCCCAGTTTCAGCCATGTCGTTGTCTCACTCATGTTGGAATCACCGACGATGATGTGCAGGCGCCGGTATCTCTCGGCGTCCGCATGCGGTTCGTCTCGGGTGTTGATGATGGGCCGCGATCGGGTCGTGGCGCTAGAAACCCCCTCCCACACATGCTCCGCACGTTGGCTGAGGCAATACACCGCGCCCCGCGGTGTCTGCAGCACCTTGCCAGCCCCCACGATGATCTGGCGACTAATCAAGAAGGGCAGTAGAGCGTCTGCGAGCTTGCCAAACTCGCCGACCCGACCCACTAGGTAGTTCTCATGGCAACCGTAGGAGTTACCAGCGGAGTCGGTATTGTTTTTAAACAAGTAGATATCCCCAGATATCCCCTCTTCGCGCAACCGCCGCTCCGCATCAACCAGCAGACCTTCCAAGATCCGCTCGCCAGCTCGGTCCTGGATGACCGCATCGCGGATGTCATCACACTCCGCGGTTGCGTACTCGGGGTGGCTGCCGACATCGAGGTAGAGCCGAGAGCCGTTGCGCAGAAACACGTTGCTGCTGCGCCCCCACGAGACCACGCGACGAAAAAGATAGCGGGCGACTTCGTCCGGGCTGAGCCGGCGCTGACCGTTAAACGTGCAGGTGACGCCGTATTCCGTCTCGATGCCGAAGATTCGTCGGTCCATGGGGATGCCGACCTAGAATTCCGGTTCGTTCTCGCCGGCGACATCGCTGACGCCGACGTCACCGCCAGACTCACCTGGGGTGTCCTCCGCGACCGTCGATGTGCTCGCCGGTGACGCGTCGCTACCAAGCTCCTCAGCCAAACGATCTTCCCCTAGTCGGACGAACTTGCGGCGAGGTTTGTCTCGCTCCAAGACCGCGACCTCGAGTTGGTTCACAGGTATCTGCTCACTATGCGCACTCACACTGCTGAGCGCCGAAACACACAACCGCAGGGCCGCCTGCAGATCCACATCCTTGTTCCAACGCCGACCCAGCTCACTGGTGAGTTCCTCGGCCGAACCGCCCATGGCCACGAAAGCGCGTTCGTCCGCAACGGACCCGTCAAATCGCAGTCGGTAGATCTGGTCGCTTTCCAAATCGTCCCCCACCTCAGCGACGACAAGCTCGACTTCGTACGGTTTCTGAGTTTCGGTGAAGATTGTGCCCAAGGTGGTTGCGTAGGCGTTTGCCAGCGAGCGCCCAGTCACGTCCGAACGGTCATACGAGTAACCGCGCATGTCAGCCAGCCGGACCCCGGCAACCCGCATATTTTCGAACTCGTTGTACTTGCCAACGGCTGCGAAGGCGATCTTGTCGTAGATTTCAGACACCTTGTGCAGCGTGTGAGACGGGTTTTCTGCAACAAGCAGGATTCCACCGACGTACTGCATCACGATGACACTGCGCCCCCGGGCAATACCCTTTTGCGCGAAGTCGGCCTTGTCCTTGATGACCTGTTCGGGGGAAACGTAGAACGGTACTGACATCAGGCACCACCTGTTGACGCCAGCGGGCCATCGGGTCGTTCTCGGCGTCCGTCCATCATGTGGGTGACCTGCTGCTCCATCTCGGATTGGTCTACGAACGCAAAGCCCCGCGCCGTGATAGTGGCGATCTTCGGGAAGATCTGCCGGGTCAAGTCCGGTCCTCCGGTGGCCGAGTCATCGTCCGCGGCGTCATAGAGCGCCTGCAGCGCCACCTGGATCGCTTCAGGCCGACTCTGCCCCGCGCTGTGCAGTTTCTTCAGAGAGCCACGGGCAAAATACCCGCCCGAGCCAATGGCATGAAAGGCGTGTTCTTCGTAGCGTCCGCCAGTGACGTCGTAGCTGAAGATTCGGCCACGTTTGCCGGCGCGGTCGTAGCCGGCCATCAGCGGCACAGCGGCTAGGCCTTGCATGGCCAGGCCCAGGTTTCCCCGTAGCAGCGTGGCCAAGCGATTGGCCTTTCCCTCAATCGAGAGTTGCGTGCTCTCGATCTTTTCGTAATGCTCCAACTCCACCTGGAACAGGCGCACCATGTCTACGGCGATGCCTGCACTCCCGGCAATTCCAACGCCGGTGAACTCATCGGCGGCGAAGATCTTTTCAATATCGCGCTGGGCGATAACGTTCCCCATGGTTGCGCGTCGATCGCCAGCCAGAACCACGCCGTCGGCATACGCTGCGGCCACGATGGTGGTGCCGTGGGGCGCCAAGTGGCCGTGATCAGCGGTATCCATCGCGGCGGCATTTCGACTTGGCAACAGATCGGGATTGTGGGTTCGCAGGAACTCACTGAAGGACGAGGTGGTAGACGTCAGGTACTCGTTAGGCAGCCCACCGGGAACAGTCACTGGTCACTGCCCGCCCTTCTGCACGAATCCGCGCACAAACTCCTCGGCGTTCTCTTCTAAGACGTCGTCAATCTCATCCAGAATCGCGTCGACGTCTGCGTCGAGCGCCTCTTTGGAGTCGGAGTCCTGCGACTGCGGCAGCGCCGTGGCGTCTTCTGATTCCGCGTCAGACTGCTTGGATTTGTTCGGCTGGGGCCGCTCGTGCGTAGGCAAGGTGTGCTCCTGTTCGATCTATTCCGACAGTAGTAGAGGCAACAGGCTTCGGCACCTGATTTGTTGGCAATGCGCCGCAAATCAACCCGATCAGCCGCCCTTGAGTTCATCCACCAATCCAGCCGCACTGTCCGCGCGCGCCATCAGGTCACCAATGTTCTGCTGCGTCCCCCGCAATGGATCTAGCGTCGGCACCCGTTGCAGTGCGTTTCGTCCCGGGATGTCGAAGATCACCGAATCCCAACTGGCCGCGGCCACCGATTCCCCAAACTGCTGAATACACTTTCCGCGGAACCAGGCCCGCGTGTCGGTAGGCGGCTCCACCACGGCGGCCCGGATCTGCTCCGGCGACACGAGGGTTTGCAGCCGACCGCGTTCCTCCAACTTGTAGGCAAGGCCCTTGTCGGGTCGAATGTCGGAGTACTGCAAGTCGACCAACTGGAGCCGGGGTGAGTCCCAATCAGCCGCATCCCGCTTGCGATAGCCGTCCAGGAGCGCACGTTTGGCCACCCAGTCCAACTCGCTGGCCAAAGACATGGGATCTCGTTTGAGTCGATCCAGGACATCGGCCCACCTGTCCAGGACATCTTGGGTCTGCCAGTCCGTATCCGAACCTAGTTGCTGGGCGACATGTTTGGTGGCGGCCTCGTGAAACTCCCACTGCATTTCGAGGGCGGTGAGCTTACGTCCATCTCGAGTCGTGATGCGATGGGTCAGCGCGCTGTCTCGACTCACTGCATGCAACTCAGCAACGGGGTTGTGCGGCATCAAGCTGGCGTCGAGTTGACCAGCTTCCAGAGCCGAGAGCGTCAGACTTGTGATTCCCATTTTCAGGTAGGTCGCGGTTTGGGAGAGGTTCGCATCGCCAACGATCACGTGGAGCCGGCGGTATAACTCAGGGTCGGCGTGTGGCTCGTCACGGGTATTGATGATGGGCCGTTTGATCGTGGTTTCTAAGCCAACCTCGACTTCAAAGAAGTCTGCCCGCTGCGTGAGTTGGAAACCCGATTCACTGCCATCCTGGCCCACTCCCACCCGGCCGCTACCGGTGATGATCTGGCGGGATATGAAAAAGGGGGTCATCCCCGAGACAATGTCGATGAACGGTGTCTGCCGATCCATCAGGTAGTTCTCGTGGCACCCGTAGGAGGCACCTTTGTTGTCGGTGTTGTTCTTGTAGAGCTGCAGCGGTTGGCCGCCGGGCGCTTGGGCGGCTAGGCGGGCCGCCTCCGCCATAATGTGCTCCCCCGCCTTATCCCAGAGCATGGCATCTAGGGGGTTAGTGACCTCGGGCGTGGAGTACTCCGGATGGGCGTGATCAACGTAGAGCCGGGCCCCATTCGTCAGAATAAGGTTGGCCATGCCCATGTCTTCGTCTGTCAACTGGGATGGGTCGGCCTCCGCCCGGCTCATGTCGTAGCCGCGCGCATCGCGCAGGGGTTGCTCCTCGTCGTAGTCCCAGCGGGCGCGATCTTGCCGTCCTGCCAAGGCAGAGTTGGCGTATGCGTTCACCACTTGGGACGATGCCAGCATCGAGTTGATGTTTGGTCGCCCGGGCACCGCGATTCCGTACTCGGTTTCGATCCCCATCACACGATGTACGGTCATGTTTGCAGCGTAGCCCAGACACTGGGCACACCGGAATGACCGTATTGGCGTTGGGCCGCTGCAGAGACCTTGGTGGGACTCGCTGGTACGCCCGCGACCGCCGCGATGCTGCTAGTCCTCGCTCATCTGCATCTTCATGCTTTCCAGCGTCATCCCTTTGGTTTCCTTGACGAACTTCATCACGAAGAAGAAGGAAAGGACGGCCATGACGGTGAACACCCCATAGGCAAAGGCGAGTGAGAACGAAGCCATACTGGGGAAGGCCGCCGTAACGATGAAGTTTGCGATCCACTGTGCGGCCGCCGCGACAGCCAGTGCGGCTGCTCGGATCTTGTTCGGGAACATTTCCCCCAGCAAGACCCACACCACCGGACCCCACGAGACCCCGAAGAAGATCACGTATAGGTTCGCAGCAATCACCGCCAAGGGTCCAGCCGCCCCCTCCAGAATCGGATTCCCGGCGGCATCAATCGTTGCGGTACCAAAGAGCACCATCATGACTGCCAGCGAGATTGCCATGCCCGCGGAACCGATCAGCAACAACGGTTTTCGACCAATCCGGTCGACCAAAGCGATCGCCACGAAGGTCACGATGACGTTGGTGGTGTTCGTGATCAATGTAAGCAGGAAGGCCTGGCTCTCTTCGAAACCCACCGAGGCCCAGATCGTGTTGGAGTAGTAGAAGATCACGTTGATGCCAACAAACTGCTGGAACACGCTGAGAGCGATACCGATCCAGACAATCGGCTTCAGGCCCAAGCTCATGCCACGCAGGTCCGAGAACCGCGGTTTGCTATCGCCCTTCAACGACTCTTCAATAGTGTGGACCTTGGCGCTCTGATCGCCGTCAAACACCGATTCCAGTACCTTCTGAGCCTCCGCACTCTTACCCTGAGACACTAGGTACCGCGGAGACTCCGGAATAGTGGTGGCGAGCACGCCGTAGATCGTGGCCGGAATGACCATGATCAGGAACATCCACTGCCAAGCTTCCAGCCCGAGCCAAAGTTCGTAGCGGGCGCCCACACCACCTGGTGCAGCTGAGGCATCTCCGCCGTTCGTGTTTACGGCGAGCGTCAGAATGATGTAGTTGGTAACTGCGGTCGTGAAGATGCCGGTAACAATGGCTAACTGCTGCAATGATCCGAGGCGACCGCGCATTTGGGCCGGAGCAATCTCCGCGATGTACATGGGAGCGATAACCGATGCAACACCGATGCCAGCGCCACCCAAGAAACGCCAGAACATGAGGTCTGGTACTGAGAACGGGAAAGCCTGGCCAATGGCGGCGATGAAGAACATGATGGCCGCAATAATCATGACGCGGCGTCGACCGTACTTGTTCGCCAAACTACCCGCAAACCACGCACCAACGGCTGAGCCCAGTAGAGCGATGGCAACAACGATACCAATGCCGTTCAAGAAGTTGTCAGTCAGATCGAACTTGCTCTTCAGCGCGTCAACTGTCCCGTTGACTACTGCAGAGTCGAATCCGAACAGGAATCCACCCAGCGCCGCGACAGTCGCGAGTCGGACAACCCGACCAGTGTTGAACTTTTCCGTGACTCCCGATGGCGCTTCGCCTGCGCCGGGAACTGGTCCGTGAGCCATGACAGCCTCCTTGCCGACCCGTGTCAGCGTGCAAGGTGATCCTGACTTGGGTCACCTAATGGAGAAAACCCTAGCGACGTAAAATGCGTCATTTCTCGTTGAATGTCAAGGTTTTTTGAGAATAGGTCACCCAGTGTCCGATTCGGTAGGAATCACAGACCGCTCAGGAGCCCGTCAGCCAAATTACGGTTCGCGTGGTGACCGGCGAGAAGTGGTCGATCCGAAGCCAGGAGGCGCTAGCTCAAGGTGTGCCAGCAGTCATTGCCCGGTTTAGTAGCCTTGATGCCGTTTGGGCAGATGGCGGCGGATATCCCCACCTGCCACCAGTGGTGGCCGAATCCCGTGTCATCGTCGATGACGACCGTGTCCCAGCCCCGGGCGCCCTCCAGGTTGGTGCCGTGGACATAGGCGTCACTGATGTTGGCGTAGTCCCAGCTGGAGTTGGACATGTTGGCACCGCTGATGCTCGCGTTGACGAAACGGGTATTGCGGAAGTTTCCATTCGGTGCCCGGGCGTCTTTCATCGTCCCTCCTGACAGATCGGCATTTTCCATGCGCACATTGTCCATCCGGGAGTCGTTAAAGTTCGCCCCCGGCATTTGTGCCCCCGTAAGGTTCACCGTGCCGAGTTCCCGATTGTTCATGTCCACGCCGGCGAGCATGGCATCCGTGAAATCGGTGTCATTGAGATTCGCCGGCATGACTGTGCCGGCTGCCACATTCGTGGAGATGAAGAGACTGCGGTAAGCGATGGCGCTCGCCATGTCGGCGCCGAACTCTGCCCTGCTGAAGTCTGCCCATTCCATCTGCGCGTTGCGGAGGTTGGCCCTAGTGCCACCGGCCACTGCAAACTTTGCCTGAGATGCCCGGACCCGCGAGAGTGTCGCGGATTCCAGCTTTGCGCCGGAGAAGTCTGCGAGAGTTAACGTCGCGCCTGTCAGGTTCACGCCACTCATCTTGGCTGCACCCAGTCGTGCGGACAGTAGGTTGGCCCCGGCTAGGTTGCCGGTCAGTTCGGCCGCTGGGCTGCGGGTCTTATCGTGCTGCCGGTTGGCGAAGGACCGGAAGCCGTTACAGTCGAGTTCTTTCATGATCGCGCCCTCGAGCGATTGAGGGAAAGTAGTGGGGGTCATCTTCCTCGGACTATCGGCACCTTTACTACAGTCGGCTCCGGTCCAAGCTGAGTGGTTCATCCGAGCCTGGGAAAAATTGCTTCGGTACAGGCCGGTGTTGCGTAGTGACGCGCCCTCACCGCTGGCGTTTTCGGCAGTGATCGCGGTCAGGTCGGCGCCATCGAACAGACTGTCGTCCAAGTTGGCTCCGGTAAGATCGGCCCGCTTGAGATCAGCGCCGCGGAGGTCACACCTGCTGAGGTCGCTGCCTGGTCGCAGAGAAGCTGCGCTGCAGTCCCGGTATTCCTCGAGCCCTGCGGCCGAGATCGTTGGCGCTCCTCGATTCGACTTTGCGGTAATGCTGCGCCGAACAAGTCGGTTTCGCTCGAATTTGCGGTCATCGTCGCTAGGGCTGTCAAATCCTTGTCTCACCCAGAGACGTACGACGCCGGACCGCTTGGCGACGCTGGCTTTGCGTTTGCTAAGCCTTAGGCGCAACGTGGACCGCTTCTGGGGGGCACGGAATCGCCGATGCTTGAGGCGACGGGTCTCATCGCGATCGAGCAACGCCACCGTGACGGACAGGTAGTGCCGCCCGTTGCGGTGACGTAGTCGTTGATCCATGCGGACGGGAACTATCAACTTCCGGCCCTTCAAATGGATTGTTCCCACGCGCAGTTGGCGTGCCCTGTGCCGTGTGGCTGTTGTGTCCGACGTCTGTACATTCGCCCCGACGCTGGCGTCATCCCTGGGCGCGACTTCGCCGGGCGCGCCTTGGGACACACCGGTCGCGCCCAGAAACGAGAGCAGTACCGCCAGTGCCGGAAGGCTCAACCATCTCGATCGCAATACCCGCATGCCCATGAGTTACTCACTTATGAGCAACGCCGTGGCGTCTGCGTCGGTGGCGAAAAGATCTTGAAGGTTCGCGGCCGAATCCCAGGGGCTCTTGATCACGGCTTGGCCACCTTCATTGACCTTGGCCACAAACCTGCTTGCGAACATCTGTCGAACCGACGTCTCCTCAACACCATAGAGTTCTCCATCTGCTGCCGATCCCGCTGCGACAACTTCGCCGTCCCCGATGAATGCCATCCGATCACCGGCCTGGACGATCACCCGATCTACCACCACATCGTCGCTGGCAAGCACCACGGGACGGCCGCCGAGCCATTGTTCTGCCTGAGCGAGACGCTGGGATTGGAAGGCTTTGTTCGGCCACTGCTTCATCAACTTCCGCGCGTCGGCTTGCAGTTTGCTCATCTCTGCGATGTTGCGCTCAATCGCTGCCAGTTGCTCAGCTTCTAGGCCGGCTAGTTCACCGCTGGCCTGGGCAGTGGACCTCAGTGCGTTCGCTTGCCGCAGTAGCCCGGAGAGATCCTTGTTCACTGTATTCGCTAGATCAAATGACTCCTTGCTCGCGCCCTTGAAGAACCCGGGGTCACCAGCCCAACTGATTTCTGCGTCCTTGAACTCAACAACCTTCGCGGCGAGGTTCTGGACGCGCTCCTCAGCGTCGGCGAGGGCCTGTTCCGTTCCTAGGCGCGATTCGGCGAATACCTGCCGCGGTGCGCCTTGGACGAGCGCGCGGGCCTCGACTGCGGCTCCCTGTCGGAATCCGAGCGCCTCGGCTTCCTGGACGGCCGGCCGCATGAAGGCGCGGGCCACGTACCCGGCCACCCTGGCGCCAATCCGATAGAGGCCGTAGACGATCCCGGTGCCACCCGCGACCAACATGGCCCATTCGACCGCTTCCCAGGCGATCTTCGCGATGCCCAATGCCTTGTTATTGACGAACTCTTGACCCTTGGCGTCTAGCATCCGGATATAGCAGGTGTCGCCACCGGACTTGATCTCCGCCTGGTATCCGTAAACCGGGTTGTACCAGCGGCTCTTGTCGAAGATGCGAACATGAGCTGTGCCGCCATCTTGGATCCCCGGAAACTGCGGGTTACCATCTTCATCGATGCACGCCGCACCGTCCAGTGTGTCGTTGTTGGTACTGAAGAAATAGTCCGTCTTGCCCACGGCGATGGAGAAGGACAATGCCCCAGTCGACTGCTGATTTAGAAGTCTGACTGTCTTGGTCTGGCCGGGTTCCAAATCGATGTTGGTCGTCGTTGGCTGGACCACGGCCGTCTCACCGGCGAACCGGCCCTTCACGGTCAGCGCCTTCACCGCATTATCGCCGCTGTCACCGTCCGGGCCCTGGGCCGCAAACTTGACCTTACTAACATTCGAAATCGGGAACGCCTTCACCGCATCGCGAGTCTGGCCGCTCACATGCTCGGTATCTGACAGTACACGTTTCTTCGCTGTGCTTGCCGCCAGCCCAATCGCATCTCCATTGAGAGCCGGCGCGCTCCGAGTGGAGCGAATTTTCGTTGATTTGGCCCGCAAAGCCTGCCAACCCTTACGCACTTTGACCCGTGTTTTGAATCGAGCCTTAACCGCGCCACGACGGTTCTTGACCTGAACCTCTTTAACCGTGCGCCACTTCTTTCCGTTCAAGGTCCGTTGCAGTTTCACCGCCGAGACCCCAGGCACCCGAATCTTGCCGCTCACCTTCGCCTTGCGGCCTTTCTTCACCACGCGATCTTCGTCGTGGATTCGTATGTCTGAACAAGTACGCACCCGCTTTTCGGCTATGAGCCTATGAGCCATCTGTACGGCAGAGCGTTGACAGGATTTCCCGCCAGCCGCCGCAACTGCACTTGCGGTAACGTCCGACTGCTGCCCAGCGCTGGCAGTTGCAGTGGACGCGGCAGGACTTATTGGATTCACCGAAGGCTCATCAGCGGGACTCGGACTGGCCGGTTCAGCGGCTCGGGCCGGGTTCACAGGCGCAACCAACGATAGGGCTAGCGCAAAGGCGCAAACGACCACCGTCCACGCTAGAAGTGTTCTTCGCTGCAATTGAACGAACATGACACCCGACCTCCTCATACCGACAGCTACCCAAGTGGCAATCCTCGTAAAGCGTCGCTCGACTGCACCGCACCGTCAACTCCGGCCTCACCCGTACGGATGCTAATTGCGGCAACCTTGAGGAAACTTTGATGCGTCGTTGAACTCCACCAGTTCGACACAGAGCTCAGCTGGAGCGACCCCCCTGCTGACGGACTCGACCATCGCTTCGCGGCACGCAACCTCACTGGCAGTTTCCTCTTAGGTGACAGCGAGCACTCCGGGATGACACCAACCGTCCGGTGACGGTGTCACGGAAGGAACCCATGGGCTACCAACCACCAAAGTTGCGGGTGAGCCGGGGCTATGACGCTGGCCGTGTAGCGAACAAGAAGCGCGTCACCACAGTTAAAGGCGCATACATCACGGCGAACGGTCGTTCGGTCACCGCGACCGCGGACTTACCGAAAACTATGCGCTTGGCACTAGAGGTATTGACCAGTGTTCGCGACCGTATCGATCGAACGACCCAGGTCATCTCCGGCTTTACCGCGCACGAGGGTGCGGATGAATACGATCCGCTCGCCTTTCTTGCCACTAATCCGGGCCCAGTCGTCCGGATTCGTCGTGTTGGGCAGATCCTCGTTTTCGCGGAACTCATCGATACAGGCGTCGAGCAAGTGTTGGACGCGAATCCCTTTAGCACCAATCGCCAAGAAGTCTTTGATCGCCATCTTCTTGGCGCGGGCGACGATGTTCTCGATCATGGCCCCAGAGTTGAAGTCTTTGAAATAGAGCACCTCTTTGTCGCCGTTGGCGTAGGTGACCTCGAGGAACCGGTTCTCATCACTCTCGGAGTACATACGCTCAACGGTGGCTTGAATCATGGCCGAAACGGCTTGGCTGCGCGAATCGGCGTTCTCTGCCAAGTCGTCCGCATGGAGTGGCAGTGCTTCGGTGAGGTACTTGGCAAAGATGTCTGCCGCAGCCTGCGCGTCGGGGCGTTCAATCTTGATCTTCACATCGAGGCGACCCGGGCGCAGGATAGCCGGGTCAATCATGTCCTCGCGGTTGGAGGCGCCAATGACGATGACATTCTCAAGGCCTTCCACGCCGTCAATCTCGCTCAGGAGTTGCGGCACGATGGTGTTCTCCACATCGCTGGAAACGCCAGACCCGCGGGTGCGGAATAGTGAATCCATCTCGTCGAAGAACACGATGACAGGCATGCCCTCGCTGGCCTTCTCACGCGCCCGTTGGAACACCAAGCGGATGTGTCGCTCAGTCTCACCGACGTATTTGTTGAGCAGCTCGGGGCCTTTGATATTCAGAAAGAACGAGCGGGCGTCGTCGCGACCCTCAACTTCTGCCACCTTCTTGGCCAGAGAGTTGGCAACGGCTTTGGCGATCAGCGTTTTGCCGCACCCCGGCGGTCCGTACAGCAGGATCCCCTTGGGTGCGGCGAGTTCATGCTCGGCGAACAGTTCCGCATGGAGGAACGGCAACTCAACCGCGTCACGAATCATCTCGATCTGTCCGCTGAGCCCACCGATGTCGTGGTAGTTGATGTCGGGCACCTCTTCGAGGACTAGTTCCTCGACCTCAGACTTGGGGATTTTCTCGAAGACAAAGCCCGAGCGTGAATCCATGAGTAAGGAGTCCCCGGCCCGTAGGGTAACTTCGCGCAGTGGTTCGGCGACTCGGAGAACCTGCTCTTCGTCCGTACGTCCAATCACCAGAACCCGGTCTCCTGGGAGGCGTTCTTTGAACATCACGATGTCGCCGGACTCCTCGTAGGCCCGCGAATCCACGATATTCATGGCCTCGTTGAGGATTACTTCTTGACCGGGTCGCAGTGAAGCAGCGTCGACGGCCGGGCTGGCTGCAACACGAAGTTTTCGGCCTTGGGCGAGCACATCGACCGAGGCGTCCTCATTGAGTTGGACGAAGACGCCGTAGCCGGCCGGTGGCTCGGCGAGTCGATCAACTTCGGCCTTGAGGGACACAATCTGGTCTCGCGCTTCCCGCAGGGTCTCCGCCATGCGGCGGTTCTGTGCGTTGCTGGCGGCGAGTTCGCCGCGCATCTCCGCGATGCGCCGATTGATGGCGCTGAGGCGTTCGGTGGGATCTTCTGAACCGGACGGCATGGAATCTTGCTCCATAGCGACCACCTCCTTTCGCCGACCCTACCGATCTTGGGTTGTAGTGGCAGGTCATCACCCAGAAAACGCGCGGGACTACTCTGCGTGAGTAGCGGTGGATGCCGTACACGTTCCCAGCCCCAACACTAACCCCCACTAACCCGACAAACCGGATTCTTCGTCCGATAGCGGAACGTCTGGCGGACGCGGTCCGGCGTAGTCCGGGCCGTAAGCCCCAGGGGCCGGGCGACGCTTAGGCGCGGGTAACACGGTGCCATCAGCCAGCCTGCGGCAGACACTGAGAAAGGCCGTGTGGCCGTTCATCGAGTGGTCTGGTCGTACTGCGAGTCCCTCCAGATGCCAAGTGCGAACTAGCGATTCAGTGGAGCGTGGCTCGGTCCAGCGTTGGTCGGCTCGGGTGGTTTCCACGAACTTGGAGAGTTGGGTGGTGGTGGCCACGTAGGCGATCAAGCGCCCACCTGGACTCAGGGAATGGGCCGCCGCCGCAACACATTCCCAGGGGGCCAACATGTCTAGAATCACGGCATCTAGGGCGGTCGGTTGCGGATCCGTCGGCAACGCTTCGGGGATTAGGGTCCAGTTATCCGGAGATGTGCCGAACCAAGTCTCCACGTTTCCCTGCGCGACCGCCGCGAATTCGGGGCGGGTTTCGTACGAAGTCACCTCGCCACTTGCGCCCACGGCATTGAGCAGAAAGCAGGTGAGCGCACCTGATCCGGCACCTGCTTCCATGACCCGCGAACCAGCTCCAATGCCGGCAAGCCCGATGATCGCGAACGCATCTTTTGGATAGATGATGGCGGCTCGGCGCCCCATGGACAACACGTAGTCTTCCAAAATCGGCCGAAGGACCAGGTAGCTAGAGCCATTGGTTGATGTGACGACACTGCCTTCAGGCCTTCCGATGATGTCGTCGTGCTCGATCGCGCCCCGATGCGTGTAGTACTGCGCGCCTGCGGCGAGGGTAATCGTATGGAGTTTACGCTTTGGGTCGGTGAGCTGGATCCGATCGCCAGGTGCCAAGAGGGTCAAGGGCCCTCCGCAATAAAGACGGCGTCGGTATCGATGAGCCCCGAAGGTTGACCGGCGTCGATCACGGACACAAATCGGGCGCGGTTCTCCTGACAAACCCGCAAGACATCCACAGCGGTATCGGCCGCGGCTACAGCGGGGATGCTCTCCACCCTGGTGGCTAGATCCATGGCGGTGACTCGGTCTTGTTCTGCCTCCGGCACGGCGCTGGCGGCTGCATTGCTCACCACCCCGCGGGGTTGGTTCTGCGTGTCTAGGACGACCAGCAGATAGCCCTGTTGCACGAGCGGCAGAAAGGCGCGCAGGGGTTGCAGGTCGCGGACTGGGGCGACGGGTTTGGCCAACTCGGCGGCCGTGAGGTGTTGCAGCGTCCGGTTGGCTTCGGCGGACTTCAAGGCACCTGATGCGCCGGTCCATAGGATTACCGCGAGGATTAGCGCGATCAGGATGGCAGGTAGGGACGGTTGTGTGCCCGTGCTGTAGGCAATCGCAAACGGTGTGATGGCCAGCAAGACCGCCAGTGCGCGACCAATCCAAGCTGCGGTAACTTGTCCGCGAAACTCGCTTCCCGTGATCCCCCACACGACCGACTTCACGATCGCGCCACCATCCAGCGGGCTACCTGGCAGCAGATTGAAGATGCCGATGAGCGCATTCGCGGCAGCGACCGCCCACAGGATTTGGGAAAAGACAGTATCGGGCGCGGCCGCCCGCGCCAGCACCGCCGCAACTGCCGCGATCGCCAAGGTTGAAACGGGGCCTGCAGCAGCAATTGCGGCCTCCCGGGCCGGCCCATGCTTATCGCTCGTGCGATAGGTGGTGAAGCCACCCATCGCCCACAGCGTGATGCCGGTGACGTGATACCCGAACCCGCGAGCAGCCACGGCATGGGCCATCTCGTGAATCAGGACCGAGACCATCAGCAACACAGCGAAGATCGCAGCCAGTAGCCAAGTGCCTGCGGTGCCAAGGGTGCCTGCAAATTCTGGATACCAGAGCACTGCGATCACGATGATCCCGATCAGCGCGTTCCAAGGGACGGAAACCCAGAAACCCAGAAAGCCAAAGTTCCAGCCACTACTTGTTGGACGATCCGCGTCCCGAGCTGTGGCCATTGCTCCATGCTAGTGCGTGTCGATGGCTGTTCCTGTGGCTGGCTGCCGTCCTTGACTCAAGTCGGGGAGCCCCTGCGACACTCGAGGTCAGACCACAGCCCTGCTCGTGGCGATCATTAATCGTGGTTGTCGGAGGGTGGTGACATAATCGAACACATGTTCGAGACACTTGATTCGATCCGGTTGCGGGGATTCGGGCCACCCTCGTTGGGTCGATTCGTTCTGGTCCCCTCCGAGTCATCGGCACCGATTCCGACCAGGCCCGTCGCGACCCGCGCGACGCCTTCTCGGCCCACACACCGTCAACCCAGCCTGGCCCGGCTGACTCGGGCGCAAGTGACTCTCCCCGGCACTTCGGCCAGCCGTGAGCGGCAGCGGGTCAGCGTATGATCGCCGGCGGCGTTGCCGCAGATCCAGCGGGGGACGACCCGGCCCGTGCCATTTCTGTCGATGTCTACCCCGCTCCGGAGAATCCGAATCCAGTGCCTGTGATGCCCGAGTTCCTCTGCGAACCGGAGGCTGAACCCTTGTCAGCCGTTGAAGCGCAGCTCGCAGAGATGCTGCGCACGGTATGGCTAGAGAGACGCCCCAACTGGGTCGATCCAGGGTGGTGCCAGTATCCGCTGTCAGCGATGGCACGTGAAATGACCACCAAGGAGGCGGGTCCGGACTTGATCAAGCTTTTGGCTGCGCAACCCTTGGGGCGATGCGATGCCCATGGCGGTCTTCAGCCTGGCACTTCTGATCAAAGTAGAGCGTCGGACACCGCCACTGGACGGCCCTGTGAGTGCCTCCTGGTCGTCTTGGCCGCTTGGGAGGCCTGTGGGGCCTGGCAGTCAGCCCAGGCGACTGAGCAGCTGGTTGCTGTCATGGGGTCTCATCCGGTGCATGTCCCTTCGCCGCAGGCGGCTGCCGTCGGCCTTGGCGCGTTGAGAGACCCCGCTATTGAAGAAATCGCCATCGTGTGGCGTTCCAGCCCGAGCAGCGTCCGCAACCGGCTGGGAAACGCTCGGATGCTCACGGATCACGACAAGATGCTGAAGCTGGTGCGTCACGGTGCCTTTCCGCTGTGGGTTTTGAAGCGAATCACGTCCCTGCTCATTCCGTTGCCCTCAGACATCGGTCAACTGATCTCCAACACGCTGGCCGACCGGATCCGGATGAGGCTCCGATGCGGTCGAGCACCTTGGACCACCAGCCAGCTCATCCGTCTCGCCAAGCGGATGGTTTTGGAGTTGTCACCAGACGATGCCGAGAGGGCCCGTAAATCCGCCAACTCGTTTCGGTACGTCGCTGCCTCGTCAGGAGACAACGGAATGGCGTTGATCGAGGCGCTACTGCCGGAGGTCACCGTGAAGGAAATCATGGGTCACTTGACCCGTACAAGCCAGGGACTTGCTGCGGTCGGACGCAACCGAGATCAGATGCGAGCTGATGTGTTCGCGGATCTATTGATCCCGGGTGCTTTCAGGACTGTCTCTGATCTCGCTTCGAGCCATGACGCCACGACACCACCCTCCAGCGGACCCGTGCCATTCGACCCAGCCCCGTCGCAAGAAAACAATCCTGCAGCAATCAGCAACTCCACTCCCCCACTGGGCGAGACGGTTAGCGATTCCCCCGACTTACCCACCGTCACTGGCCAACCACGCGACACGTTCTCTGTGGGCGGCGAACCACCCGGCTTGCCACTGAAGCCAAGGGGCACCCCTCCCGTGGACACCCCCGCCGATGCCCTCACCCCGGATTTACCTGAGTCAGGGTCGAGCCGTAGCGTCACCCCGAACCAACTCGGCACTCCCGTCACGGCCGACGATTACCCCGACTTACCCACCGTCACTGG
>JAHZKU010000035.1 GCA_022600255.1 Actinomycetes bacterium
CCCCATGTCGAGCATCTCGTCTGCCTCGTCTAGGACCAGCACTTTGACTTCATCCAACTGCAGATGACGCTGTTGCACGAGGTCGATGAGGCGGCCGGGGGTACCAACGACGATGTCAACACCCCGCTCCAGGGCTTCGATCTGCGGCTCGTACTTGCGACCGCCGTAAATGGTCAGAACCCGGACATTGCGGTGCCGCCCGGCTTCTTCTAGATCCTTGCTCACCTGAACGGCCAGTTCGCGCGTCGGCGCCACCACAAGGGCCTGCGGCTTCTTGTGTGGTTCGCCATCTGCTGGTGCGTCGATCCGTTCTAGGATCGCGACGCCGAAGGCGAGAGTCTTGCCGGTGCCAGTCTTGGCCTGGCCGATTAGGTCGGCGCCGCCCATCGCTAGCGGGATGGTCTGAGCCTGAATGGGGAATGCGGTTTTGATGCCATCATCGGCGAGTGCCTGCACAGTTTCGGGACGCACGCCCATCTCGGCAAAGGTGACGTCGACGGGGGCCGCGACTTCCTCGGTGGGCACTGCAGTTTGATCTATTGAGTCGGTCGTCACAAATTCTCCGGAGTCATCTGTGCGGTCACATTGCCACAAAAGGGGCGGAACGCCACCCGACGCTAGCAACCGCGAGTTACATTGAGTCTACGCCCATTCACCGTCGGCCATGTCCGGCAACACCGCAACGGGGTTGTGAGGCCGTGCCGAGCGCACGCTGGTGTGCGCCGCTAGGCTGCTGCCATGCCCGATACTCCCGACACAGCTGCCTTGTCCGACGATCAGATCGCTGCTCAGCATGATCTGTTGGGATTGATCGGCTGTGGGCAACTCTTCGCCTTTGAAACGCTGGCCAAGGATTGTGCCTTGTCCAAGACCATGACCCCCAAGGCCGAGTTGGGCCAGTTGGCCTGCCAGGAGTTCGCCGGGTTTCAGGCCGTTTCAGCTCGGCTTAGCGCTGTGGGGGCCGACCCCGAGACCGTGATCGGGGCTTACGTGCCGACCCTCACCGAATTCCATCGCAAGACCGCGCCCAGGGACCTGCTGGAGGGCTTGATGAAGGTCTACGTCGGCGACGGTATCTCGGCCGATTTCGCCCGTGAAATCGCGAACTATGTGGACCTAGAGACCCAGGAGTTCATCAGAGAGGTGCTTGGGAACCGCGATCAGACCGAGTTTGTGGTGCCCTATATCCAGCAGTCCCTGCGCGAGGATCCCGGGTCAGCCGGTCGTTTGGCCCTTTGGGGTCGGCGCCTGATGGGGGAGGCGCTGGCCCAGGCGCAGCGGGTCGCGGCGGATCGGCCAGACTTGGCCCGGCTCGTCGTGGGGAGTCCCGCAGCCGGTGGAGCCGGTTTGGTGGAGTTTGCGCAGATGTTGGCTCGCTTGACCGAGGCTCACAGTGAGCGCATGCAGCGACTAGGTTTGGCGCCCTAGCGGTGCGAGATCAAGGTCCACGCTGCGAGCATGCCAGAACGCCAACTGAATGGCGGGTTGGCGGTTCCATCGGGGATGTCCCGCCAAGGTTGCTATTGGCTTGAGCTAAGCGCCGAAGCCAACCCGGCCGGCGGTCTCTGCGCCGATTTCGATAAACGCAATCTTGTCTGTCGGCACCAAGATGCGTCGGCCCTTGTTATCGGACAGCGTGACCAGTTCATTGGACGCCCACGCTTCGGTGATCAGATCCGCCAACTCTTCGGGAGATGCATCAGACTCGAAAGAAACTTCCCGCGGTGCCTGCTGGATTCCGATTCTTACGTCCACTGAGTACTCCCAATTCGTTCCTGACCTGGCTTGCTCCCACCTTAGCGGGCAGCGGAACTACTTCTCGAACTGCTCGCTCTCAGCGGAAGTCGCCGATTTAGGTGGGTGGCTCTTGGGGAAACCAGAGATGCCTTTCCAGGACAATGCCCCGAGGAGCGTGGCTGCGGATTCGGTGGTGAGTTCGTCGTCTGTAGTCAGGAAATACTTGGCGGCGGCCATGGCCATTCCCAACATGCCGTAGGCCAGCAGCGTTGCTTCTTCAGCGGACAGGCCGGTGTCCGCTGCGATCACTTGGGAGAGCATGGCCGCGCAGATGTCGTCCACGCGGCGTACTGTGTTGCGTACGTCGGGGGAATTGACTAGGTCAGACTCGAATAGCAGCCGGTAGGTGGCGTCCTCACGGTTAACGAACTCTAGGTACGCCGCAACAGTGGCCTCCACCCGGCCCTCGTTGTTGGTTGTGGATTCCAGAGCCTGGCGAATCGTGGCCAAGAAATCCTCTGAACCGGCCTCTAGAACGGCCATGTATAAGTCGCGCTTGGAGCCGAAGTGTTGGTAAAGCACCGGCTTGGTCACACCGGCCTGAGCGGCAATCTCGTCCATCGATGCTGCGTGATATCCGGTTTGAACAAAGACGTGAAGTGCTGCGGCTAGCAATTGCTGTTTGCGCTGGCCTCGCGGAAGGCGCACCCCTCTGGCAGTTTCGATACTCACCCCAGTATCTTACCGGTCAGTAACTTAGCGCGGTAGAGGCACGCTTGCGTCGATCGTGTTGCGTTGAGCACTGTGACCCTGAGACCGTTCCCCAATGCGCATCTACATTTGGCACGGTTATCTGCTGGGTGGAACAGGGTCCAATGAATACACCCGGGCGCTTGCGAAGAGTCTTTCCCAGCAGGGCCACGACGTGACTGTGTTCAGCCAAGAGCCCAACCCAGCGGAATTTGACCTTGCCGGAGCGCACACGATCCGGCCCGTGCTACCTGGCCCGTTGCCAGTATTTGTATTGGATGGCTACGCCGACGCAAGTCCGGCACTATTGACCGCGATGGACCGCAGCGAGGCTGAGGCTTTTGTGGCTGCGAACGCAGCCGCCATCCGCGAGCAGGGGCCAGCCGACCTGCTCATCAGCAACCACGTCCTGCTCGGCGGCCCCGTGGGAGCCGCCAGTGGGCTGCCCTACATCGTGAAGGCACATGGTTCCGAGCTGGAGTTTGCCATGCGGGAGCGATCGGATCTGTGTGCTTGGGCCAGCGATTCACTGCAAGACGCACTTGCGGTGGTTGCGGGCTCGGCCCATGTCGAGGGAGTGTTGCGAGAGTTGCTCACGTTGCCTCAAACCCAGATCGTGCAGATCCCGCCGGGCGTTGATACCGATCAGATGGCGCCGGCTACCCCGGACGACGCCCTGCAACAACTGATCGCTGAGTGCGAGCAGGATGTGCCAAATCCCGCAGACACACACAATGAGCGCCTGCCCGACTCCAACAATGCGCGCCGATTGACTCGGTTTTTTGCCGACCTGAAACCGAACGATCGGCCCGTGGTGTACGTCGGCAAACTCAGCCAAGAGAAGGGTGTCGACCTCCTGTTGCGGGCCGCAGCAGCGCTGAATCTGCCTACCCTTGTGGTTGGCTTCGGGCCCGCCCGGCCAGAGTTGGAGTCCCTGGCCGGGCCGAGAACACTCTTCACCGGACCCCTCCAACACCGGCACCTGTGCCATCTGTGGCCGCTCATGTCCGCAAGCGTGGTGCCTTCGGTGTTTCCGGAAGCCTTCGGGATGGTCGCGGCGGAGGCGGCCGCCTGTGGGTGCCCACCGCTGGTGGCCTATCACTCGGGGCTAGCCGAGATTGCCGACGGGTTGGCAACCCGCTACCCGGAAGGTTTGGCGGACCTAGTGTCCTTCCGCTCCGGTGACGAAGCAGCACTGTCAGACAAACTCGCCGATCTGACCTCCCTGCCGGCCGACCAGACAACCGCCGTGCGTGCGGCCGCCCGGCAAACGGCAGTCGATCTGTGGAGTTGGAGCAGTGTCGCGCAGCGGCTAGTCAACCTGAAAGCGGGATAGTGCCCGGAGTCTGCAATCGCGGACCACGCTGGCGGGACACCGGCGGCAGCCCGGACGTCGGTGCGACTCAGAATCTCGCGGCGCAAGCGTAGTCCGGGCCGCCGCGAGGGGCCTATTCGGTGCGGGCAACGAGTCACCGGTTCAGGCCCGGTGCGACCCAGGCCCCGGTAGGGCCTGGGCCTTACGCCAGCGACACCTCGACTCTTAGGCCCGAGATCGGGATTCTGCTCCGGTTTTTAGCTACACATCCAGGTGTCCCCGACCCGGACTGACGCCGCCGATGAGCGCCGCACCCCTGTGCGCTGGGGCGATGGATCGCGTAGCGTGGGGAGATCATGAGTGTTTCCCAAGCCGACCGCGTTGAAATCAGCCAACGACCCTCGCCTGGGATTGAGGAGTGCTGGTTGGAGAACCGGTTGCTGGCCATGCGCCGGTTTGAGTCTGATGGCACCCCGGCGGTGATGATCCATGGCTTAGGCGGCACGAGCCTGAACTGGACCGATCTTGCCTACGGGTTCGGCGATCGACTCAGCACCTACGTGATTGACCTGCCCGGATTCGGCGCATCTCCGCCGCCGCGTGATGGCGACTACTCGATCCCGGGGCATGCCCAAGCGGTCGTCGACTTCATTGATGAGTATGTGCAACAACCTGTGCACCTGTTCGGAAATTCGATGGGCGGAGCCATCGCCTTGCAGATTGCGGCTCGGTTCCCGGATCGAGTCCGCAGCAACACGATGGTTTCACCAGCGTTGGCGCCCGGCCGCCCGAACCTGTCCAATATCCACATGCCGGTCATTGCGATTCCCGGCGTGGGGGAACGGTTTATTGCTCGTTACTACGAGAATCCGGTCGACAAGCGGGTGAACGATACCTTGCAGACAGTCTTCGTGGATCCGAGCCGCTATCCGGCCCTGCGCATTGCCGAGATGACCCAGGAGATTGAGCGCCGGGACCGGCTGACATATCCGGCTGATGCGTTCATGCAGTCCTTGCGCGGAATCATCAAGACCTACGCAGACAAGGGCCCGAACCGAATCACTGAGTTGGCAAAGCGGGTCAAGTGTCCAACACTGCTGGTCTACGGTCGGCGAGACAAGCTGGTGAGCTCCAAGAGCGCCCACAAGATGGGGAACCTGATCCCAGACTCGCGGGTGGTGATTCTGCCCGATAGCGGTCACGTGGCTCAGATGGAGCACCCCGACGAGGTGATGGACTACTGGTTTGACCTCATTGACGGGATTCATCCTCGTACCCTCACCGCTACTGCGGAGTAGCCAACCGAGCGGCTTTGCCCGCAGCCGGGGGCACGGCCTACTCTGGTAGGCATCATCTCGTCATCCAACAAGTGGCCAGTTAGGTGTCGCGCGGGCCATCGGCCAGCCTGATGCCTCCATCACCGGATGCGACGTGAGAATCGGATTCGGGACAGCCGTGGCGTTGCCTCGGGTTTGTTTGCGATTGACGACCAATACGACTGGAGACGTGCGTGTCATTTCCACCGCTGGTTGAGCCTGCTGAGGACCTCACCGTCGACGAAGTTCGTCGTTACAGCCGCCACCTGATCATTCCGGATGTAGGAATGGCAGGCCAGAAACGCCTGAAGAACGCCAAAGTGCTGTGTGTGGGCGCTGGCGGTCTGGGGAGTCCAGCACTCATGTACTTGGCCGCAGCCGGCGTGGGGACGCTCGGGATCGTCGAGTTCGACGTGGTCGACGAGTCCAATCTGCAGCGCCAGATCATTCATTCGCAACAGACCATTGGGATGCCCAAGGCCGAGTCTGCCCGCGACCGGATTCAAGAGATCAACCCGCTGATCGATGTGGTTCTGCACAACGAACGGCTCGACTCGTTCAACGTCATGGAGATATTCAGCCAGTATGACTTGATCGTGGATGGCACCGACAACTTCGCAACGCGTTATCTGGTGAACGATGCTTGCGTGCTGCTGAACAAGCCTTATGTC